>CBIHQZ010000536.1:0-5395 GCA_966212315.1 uncultured Myxococcales bacterium | reverse complement strand
GTTCGCGAAGCACGTCCGATGCGCGCCACGTCACGCGCGGGTCGTTGGCATCGATCACGTGGTCGATCTCGTCACGCACGAACAAGAATGCGGCACACGCGCGGTCGACTGCATCGCTGCTCGCGGGACGCAGCGAAGTCAGGGCTTCGCGAATCGACGGATGTTCATGATCGATGACGTCGTCGGCGACGAGATAGTCCGCCAGTCGTTCGCTTGCTGGTCGCACCGTCATGGGCGTGTTCATCGATCCGCGCGCGAGCCGCCGTCACATGCGAGTCGCGTCTCCACGGACGAGTAGCATCCGTCACGATCCGCAGCGTCGCTCACTTGCGCGCGAAGCAGTTCGCCACAGCGAAGCCCTGCCGATGCGAGGTCGTGGCGCTCGTCGAACACGGCACGAAACTCGGCATCGGGCGCCGTGTCGATCGTCTGCCGGATCACCGCGCCCTCGCCGCGCACCGACACCTCGACGCTGCGAAGCCCGAACGCGACGCCCCGAACGATCACCTGCACGACGCGACCTGCTTCGGCACGCCCACGAACCACGTCGTGCACCACGATGTTTCGCATGGCGGCGGAGTGTACACGCCCTGGTCGGATGGACGCGCGCGCACTATCGTCCCGCGGCGATGAGCGACACGGACCAGCAGAACGCACCTGACAAGGCCAAGCCGGGATTCTGGGAGAGCCTGTCGAAGGAGCCGCCGCGCGAAGGCGACAAGCTGAAGGCCGTGATCTTCGGGATCGTAGTCGCGCTGTCTCTCTTCGCGATCGCGTGGTTCATGCTGCACAAGAACGCCGACCCGCTCGCGTGATCGGACGCGGTGGGGGAGCGTGCTTCGGGAGAGGCCGCGAACCTTTGCGCGCAGTCGTTGTCGGTCTCCGCGTGAAGCGCGTCGTCGATGGCCGTGCCGTTGGATGGATCGCGAGCGCCCTGATGCTTGCGGCGTGTTCCGCGCCCGCGCGCTCGAGTCTCGAACCGCGTGCGGCGATGCGCAATGAGCCCGCAACGCGCGGGACCCATGTTTCCGCTGCGCCGGTCGTCGACGCTTCGATGTCGGTCACTGCGAGCGATGCGTCGTCGAGTGCATCGCCCGCGGCGACGGCGATGGCTGTCGAACCACCCGCATGCGGCGAAGACGGCCTGGGCCTTCGCATCACGTCACCAGTCGACCTCACGTGCGACGATCGAATGCAGTGCGAAGGGTCTGCCACGTTCGCTCTTCGCAATTGCCGTGTCGAAGGGGCGATCGACGCCGAGCTACACGTCACACCCGTTGCCGGCGAGGACAATCCGTTCGACGTGCGCCTGAACTTCGCACCGATCGCACCCGGTCAGACCGCCACGCACGAGTTCTCGATGCGCCGCGCGGGAACGTTCGTCGTGCGCGCACACATGACCAGCGCGACATCGGATCTCGACGTGGGATTCGTGCGTACGCTCGAATTCACGAACACCCCTCGCGACCGCGCGATGGCCGCGTGCGCGCAGTGCAACGGTGCGTGGGGACGTCGCGGGATGCTGCAGATCGAAGGCTGCGCGTGCCGCATGCCCGATGCCGGCCACCCTTGTGAAGATCCCACCGACTGTCAGGGTGTTTGCCTCTCGACCGGCATGCGCGTGGTTCGTCGCGCGAGTCGTTCGCACAACGCCGACGGCACCATCACGGTGCGCCCGACGCTGGCCGTCGCAGTCGGGCGGTGTTCCGAGTTCCACACGATGTTCGGGTGCCACGGGTATATCCCCGAAGGTGCACGCGCGGCCGGCCCGCAGGCGATCTACTCGCTCCCGCGCGGGATAAGGTGCACGGACTGAGGTGGCGCGGGGCGTCGACCTCACCCCAGCTGCCGCTCGCCCCTCTCCCTCCGACGCCAGCGCGTGACGCGCGCAGCGCAGGCGTCGTCGAGAGAGGGGCTCGAACGATGATGCGTGATGGGTAATCAGCATGCGTCATGTGTCCGGCGGGTCGGGAATGTGGATGGCGCCGGGCATCACGTGGCGAACGCGGGAGAGGTGCGAGGTGCGCCGTCAGGCGAGCGCGGGAGAGGCGCGAGGTGCGCGGGCGCAGTCAGGCGATCGGCAGTGGATGCGCGGGCGGGAGGCGAGTCGCGCAGACGCATGGTGACGGCACGTCGGCGCCCGCCATTGCGTCTCGCCCATACGCCCGAATCACGCCACCATCGTTCCAGCCCCTCTTTCGACGACGCCTGCGCCCCGCGCGTCACCGCTGGCGTCGGAGGGAGAGGTAGTTACGCGTCCGCCGTCGGCGCCGTCATCGCTGCCACCGCTTGCTGCGCCGCTTGCGCGACCTGCGCCACCTGCGGCGGCAGCACCGGCTCGGGGCGCGGATAGCGCATCTTCTGAACGTGCGCGGGGAGCTTCACCATGCCGAACGCGTTCATCGCGCGGATCGCGAGCCAGGTGGGATCGATCTCGAACCAACGCGCCGCGAAGTTCGGCGACTGACCGAAGGTGTGATGGTTGTTCTGGAACAGCTCGCCCATCGTGACGAAGTCGAACGCGAGCGTGTTGCGTGACTTGTCCGCGTTGCCGAGATCGAAGTTGCGATAGCCGTACATGTGCCCGCACCAGTTCACGATCGCGCCGTGGATCGGACCCATCAGGTAGTGCGCGGGCAACAGCAGGAAGAACGCCCAGTGCGGTGCGAACTTCAGATAGACGAGCGTGTAGAGCACACCGAAACCGACGCGCACCGGCCAGCTGTCCGCGAGGCGATCGAGCGCGCGCCATTCGGGATAGCCGCCTTCGAAGCGCGCCTCGGGGGCGATCGTGCGATTGCCGATGCCGACGTAGCGGTCCTTCGTCTTCACCATCATCTGGATCAATGACGGGTACACGTGCGGCGAGTGTGGATCACCGGGGGTGTCGCTGTAGGCGTGGTGCTCGCGGTGGAGAATCGCGTACGCGCGCGGGTTCAGGAACGAACTGCCCTGGAACACGAACGTGCAGAGATAGAAGAAGCGCTCCCATCCCTTGCTCATCGTGAACATCCGATGCGCGCCGTACCGGTGGAGGAAGAACGTCTGGAAGAAGACGGACAACACCCAGTGGGCCACGAAGAACGTCAGGATGATGGCGGTGCCGGCTGCGAATGACACTGTTTCAGCTCCGTGAAATGAACGCGCGAGTTCGCATTCGATCGATGCGCGTTTCAGTGCCCGGATTATGGGAATCGAGCCGTCATGCGCGGGTGGCGTGTCTGTCATAGTTCGGTCACCACCTCCTGCGACGTGCGCGTGCATAGCGTCATGAGCACTGCGTCGTCGTGCTGCGTCGGGTGCGCGCGTCGTGGCTTGACGCCTCGCGCGTCCGACACGAGAAATGCGCGCACGGAAACTCGTCATTGAGCAAAGCCACACGAGACATTCGAATCGAAGCCAACGCCGCTGGTGAACCTCCACCTCCGCAGTCGGCTGACGCGCCGCGAAGCTTCCGCGAGCGATGGCGAGAGACGCTCAGCGTGCTCGGCCATGCGCGCGACACGATGCGACTGGTCGCCGCGGTGGACCGTCGCCTGCTCGCGGTGCTGATCTTCGTGAACGTCGCCAACGCGCTCGCGAACGTCGCGATCGCGTATGTCGGCAAGCGCATCGTCGACGCGGTGGTCACCGCATCGCGCACGCCGGGTCACTCGACGCGCGAGACGCTCGTGTGGGTGGCGATCGAACTCGCGCTCGTCACCGCGAACGCGGGCATCACGCAATGGCGTTCGTTCTCGTCGACCGTGCTCCGCTCGAAGCTCGGTCTGCACGTGAACCTGGTGATCCTCGAGAAGTCCGCGAACGTGTCGTACGGGCACTTCGAAGATCCGATCTTCATGAACAAGATGACGCAAGCGCGCCGCGAGGCGAGTGCGCGTCCGCTCGATCTGGTGAACCAGTCGCTCACGCTCGTCTATCAAGGCGTCACGCTCGGCGGATACATCGCGCTCTTGTGGGCGCTCGGTCCGTGGGCGCTCGCTGCGCTGGTGATCACCGCGATCCCGCCGTTCTGGGCGGAGGCGCGCTACGGCAAGGAACTCTTCCACCTGCAGCGCGCGCGCACGATGCGCAATCGCGTCGGGTTCTATCTCGAGCAGGTGCTCACCACCGAGCAGACCATCAAGGAAGTGAAGCTCTTCGCCCTCGCGGCGTGGCTCATCGGCCGCTATCGCGAAGTGCACGAGAGCTTCCATCACGAAGAGACTTCCCTCGGTCTTCGTCGCGCGCGGGCCGCGCTGCTGCTCGGTCTGTTCGGGACGTTCGCGTTCTACGGGACGTACGCGGTGATCGTCGGGCGCGCGGCGTACGGCGTGATCACGCTCGGTGCGATGACCCTCTACCTCATGGTGTTCCGCCAGGGTCAGTCGGCGTTGCAGAGCGCGCTCGCGGCGGTGGCACGCATGTACGAAGACAACCTCTTCATGACGAACCTCTTCGAGTTCCTCGCGATCCCCGACGACGAGATCGACGAGCCGCTCGGTGACGGAGAGCGCGAGTCGGGTGCGGCACCCGAAGTGATTTTCGAACACGTCTCGTTCCGCTATCCGGGGAGCGAACGCGACGTGCTCACCGACGTGAACCTCACGTTGCGCGCGGGCGAGACGGTCGCGCTCGTGGGGCGCAACGGCGCGGGCAAGACCACGCTCGTGAAGCTGCTGGTGGGGCTCTATCGTCCGAGCAGCGGTCGCATTCTCATCGACGGCATCGACGCGAGCACGATGAGCGCGGCGCAATTGCGACGGCGCGTCGGCGTGATCTTCCAGGACTTCGTGCGCTTCCAGTTCAGCGCGGGCGACAACGTCGGCGTGGGCTGGCTGCCGGCGCGCGAGGCACGTGAAGCGGTGTCACAAGCGGTGAACGATGCGGGCGCGGACGCGGTGATCTCACGCTTGCCGAAGGGGCTCGACACGCCGCTCGGTCGCGCTTTCGGCGGTGACGATCTCAGCGTCGGACAGTGGCAGCGCGTGGCACTCGCCCGTGCGTTCATGCGGCGCAGCGGGATTCTGGTGCTCGACGAGCCGACCGCGGCGATGGATGCGGAAACCGAGCACGAGATCTTCGAGCGCTTCCGCGAATTGAAAGCGGGACGCACCGCGCTACTCATCACGCATCGGTTCGCGACCGTGCGCATGGCCGATCGCATCGTCGTGTTCGACGGCGGGCGCATCGTCGAAGAAGGCACGCACGCGGCGTTGATGACCAAGACCGACGGCATGTACGCGCGAATGTTCCGGCTGCAGGCCGAGGGCTATGCGCTGGAAGCACCGAGCGCGGCGGTGGCGTGAGGATCGCGCACTCCGGCCCTCCCCGCGGCGGCGCGATGACCGGCGGTGCGTACCGCCCGTACAAGCGCCCGGAAGAGCTGTCGAATACTCGCGTCGCGCACACCACT
>CBIHQZ010000535.1:0-5409 GCA_966212315.1 uncultured Myxococcales bacterium | reverse complement strand
GGCGGAACATCGGGCGGAGCCGGTAGGCGAGGTAGATGTTCGCGCCGACCACGACCGATCTGATGGGCGGGTACGACGCGTTCATCGCCGCCGTCGATCCGTCGAACCCCGACGTTCTCTACGTGCGCTCGGATGTGAGCAGCGGCGGCACGATGCTGTTGCGAAGTGCCGACGGCGGAATGAACTTCACGATGGTCGCGCGCACGATGGCGCGAATGACCGGCGCCGCGATTTCACCGGACGGCGTGCACGTGTGGATCGCCGGGCGCGGGGGCATCGACGGCGTGCTCCGTTCCGACGATCACGGGCTCACGTTCCACCAGGTCTCGAACCCTTTCACGACGCTGTGCCTTCGCTATCAAGCGGGGTTCCTCTTCGCGTGCACCGACTACAACACCGACGGCTTCGCACTCGCGTGTTCGACCGACATGGGGGCGACGTTCATTCCGATCCTGTCGTTCACCGACGTGCAGGAGTCGACGCATTGCCCGGCGGGTTCGGGCGTGACGGACCGTTGCGCGTCGCTGTGGCCGACACAGCGCGACGCGCTCCTCGCCGACGCGGGGATGCGCCCCCCCACGTGTTCGCACGACGGCGGGTGCCCGGACGCCGGCAGCGACGCATCGATGGATGCGAGCCCGACGGACGTGACCGCGATGGACGACGCAGCGGGCTTCGACGCGGCCCTCGATGCAGCACGCGACAGCGGCGCGCCCGCCGACGCGAGCATCAACCCGCCACGAACCGGGTGCGCGTGCCGCACCGACGCCCCGACCGGAGGTGCGCGGGACAGCGCCATCGTCCTCGCGCTGACGATCGCGGCCCTCGCATTGAAGCGGCGAAACGGCTCCCGAAATGGGGACGGTCCTGCTTAGTTGCATTGTTCGAAATGGGGTCGGTCCTGCTTAGTTGCATTGTTCGAAATGGGGACGGTCCTGCTTAGTTGCATTGTTCGTCCGCGCTGCCGACCGCCGCATCCCCGACCGATCCCGAAAATTCCAGTCGGCGCCAGGCTTTCGGCCGCTATCCGATTCGACTACCGCCGGGCAGGCGGGTACCGCCCCGATGCCACCGGGGAATGCCGGAACGCCCACCCGCGCGCCCGATTTCGCGTAATTCGCGGGAATTTTCGCTGGAAAAGAATGCAACTAAGCAGGACCGTCCCCATTTACACCACGATGCGCGTCCCCGGCGCCGGCGCATTCACGCTTCCGAAGCCGCGCGCGCCGAGCCTCTGCGCCAGCACCTCTTGCGGCTTCGGATCGCCGTGCACGAGCATGATGCGCGAGAGTTTTCCTCCCGCGTCGCGCGTCGCTTCGGCATACGCCAGCAGGTCCGACTGATCCGCATGGGCGCTGAATCCGTTCATCACCACCACCTCGGCCCGGCGCTCACGCTCGACGCCGAAGATCTTCACGCGCGCGCGCTTCTCGACGAGCCGCCGCCCGAGCGTGTGCTGCGCCTGGTAGCCGACGATCAGGATCGTGTTCTTCGCGCTCTCGATCGTGGCCTTCAGGTGATGCAGCACGCGCCCCGCCTCGCACATTCCGCTTGCCGAGATGATCACCGCGGGCTTCGGATCGCCGTCGAGCGACTTCGAGTCATCCACCGTCGAGACGTAGCGCAACTCGTCGAACTCGAACGGTGAGTCGTAGCCTCGCAGCAACGCGAGCGTCTCGGCGTCGTAGCACTCGGGGTGCATCTTGAAGACGTCGGTGATCTTCACCGTCAGCGGCGAATCGACGTACACGGGCATCGGCGGCATGCGCCCCTCGCGCTTGAGCGCCTTCAACGCGAAGACGACTTCCTGCGCGCGCTCGAGCGCGAACGACGGAATGATCACCTTGCCACCGCGGTCGTACGTACGCTTCAGCACCGCCGCGAGGTCGTCATCCATCTTCGCGATCGGGTCGTGCAGGCGATCGCCGTAGGTGCTCTCGGTGATGAGCGCATACGCGTCGCGCGCCACTTCGGGATCGCGCAGGATGGGCATGTTCCGCCGTCCGAGATCGCCCGTGAACACCAGCCGCTTGATGGTTCCATCCTCGTCGACATCGAGACACGTCACCGCGCTTCCGAGCACGTGCCCGGCGTCGAGGAACGTGAGCCACACGCCCGGCGCGATCGGTACCTTGCGTTCGTACGGCACCGAAATGATGCACGAGAGCGCATGGTCGACGTCCTTCTCCGTGTAGAGCGGCTCGACCGGCTCCATGTCGACGTGATCCTGCTCGATCTGCCGATTGATGAACCGCGCGTCCGCGTCCTGGATGAGCGCCGCGTCCTTCAGCATCACCGCGCACAGGTCGCGCGTGGCAGGCGTCGCATAGACCGGCCCGTCGAAACCGTGCCGCGCGAGAAAGGGCAGCGCCCCCGAATGGTCGATGTGCGCGTGGGAGAGCACGATCGCGTGAAGGGCCGACACGTCTACCCCGAGCGTGCGGTTCTTCTCGATCGACTCGCGCCGGCGTCCCTGGAACAACCCTGCGTCGAGCAATACGCTCGCGTGCTTCGTGCGAACGAGATGCATCGAGCCGGTAACCGTCTGCGCTGCCCCGATGAATTCGATCTCCATCGGCCGAGCCTACGCCCGTCCGACGCACCGCTCCGCACGACTTTTTGCCGCGCGTCAGCCTCTCGCATTCGTTGACACCCGGGACCCTCTCGCTAGACTCTGCCTCTCCGACGGCGCAGCTGACCGATCGCAGCCACGCACGTTCGAGCCAATCCTCCTCGCGCCGAAGGGTCTGAAGCAGCGATGTACAAGCTGGTGATCTCCGACGACGAAGGGAAGCAGACGACGGTTCCTCTCGTGCGTGACGAGGTCACGATCGGGCGCAAGGAGGGGAACACGATCCGACTCACCGAGCGGAACGTCTCTCGCCGTCATGCGCGTCTTCAGAAGCAGAACGGGAACTACCTTCTGCAAGATCTCGGGAGCTACAACGGGATCGTCATCAACGGTCAGCGGCTCCTGGACTCGCAGTCGCTGAAGCACGGCGACCAGATCCTGATCGGCGACTACAAGCTCGCGATTCTCGAAGAGGCCACGTCGCAGATTCAAGCGCCGCCCCCGTCGTCGAACGGCGTGCACGACACGCTCGAAGCGATTCCGCCGGCCGCGCCGCCTGCTTCGAAGCCTGCCAGCAACCCGCCGATGCACGTGCCGTCCGCATCGCCGACGCAGCGTATTTCCGCGCCGCCGCTCGCGCCGCCGCCCACCGCCGCTGCGGTCGTCGAGCAGGTCCCCGAAGAGATCCGCGCATTGCGCCTGGTCTTCCTCGCGCCGGCCGGTGCGCCGGCTCCGTTTGCGCTCGATCGCCTCCCGATCATTCTGGGACGCAGCGAAGTCGCCGACATCTCGCTCCCGTTCTCGTCGATCTCGCGTGAACACGCGCGTTTGTCCGTTCAGGGCGGCGCGCTCGTCATCGAGGATCTCGGCAGCTCGAACGGCGTGACGGTCAACGGCGAGAAGCAGCCGCGTGCGGCGCTCGAGCCCGGTGATCAGGTCGCACTCGGCGTCGTCGAATTCCGGGTCGCGCGTCGCGGCGATGCAACCGTGGTGATGAACACGGTGCCAGGACCGAGCGAAGCGGCCGCGAAATCGCGTTCGCCTCTCGGGATCGTTCTCGCGCTCGCGGGCATCGGCGTCATCGGCGGTGGCGTCGCGTTGATGATGCGCAACGGGAACAACCCCAACGCGAATCTACCGACCGCATCCGCACCGACCGTGGGTCCGAACCCCACGATCGCCGCCGCGCCTGCAACCGCACCGGTCGAGCCGCCCGCGACCCCGACACTCGCTGTCGCGCAGCCCACCGCCGCGCCGCCCGTCCCGGCAGCGCCCCCGCAGCAGCCCGAACAATTGCCGCCGACTCCGGCGCCCGTTGTCGCGATGGCCGCGCCGCCCGCCGCTGTGCACCCCGAACAGGTCGATCCGCCCAGCGCCAGCACGCGCAGCAGTGATCGTTCGGCGCATGCGAGTCGCACCGCGCCAGCCAGCTCCGCCGGTTCCAACGCGACAGCGACGCACACGACCGTCGCGGCGGCAGCTCAGACGACCACCGCTGCGGCCCAGACGACGCACGCATCGAATCCGTCTCCGAGCGGCGCGAATACCGGGTCGACCAGCGCAACGGCTGCGACATCGGACAGCGGCCAGAACCTCATGGACCAGGCGCGCGCATGTCGCAACGACAACGCCTGCACCGTGGCTGCGCTCGAAGGGCGCGCACGTACCGAGACCGAAGTCGGACTCCTCGCGGTGACCTACCGAATCATGGGGAACCGCGCGATGGCCGTTCGCACGATGCAGCGGTACATCCAGCGCTGGCCGTCGGGTCCGCGCTCCGAGAGCTTCCACAACTACATCGAAGCCGAGTGAGTTCGTCCCGCGGCTCGCCGAGCTCGCGGACATGCTCTTGACTTGGCGAGCCATTCGGCTACGAATCCGCTCCCCCGCGCACCATCGTCCCCGCACAGCCAACTGTGTACCGGCCGACGGATTACATCCCGACCGATCCGAGCGATCCGCGCTCGGAGGGGGTGCGCGGCTCAAGTCCTGACTGAAGTGGCTACACACCCAGCAGGTCCGAGGCGAAACGATGCCGAAGATGAAGACCAATCGAGCAGCGGCGAAGCGATTCAAGCTCACCGCATCAGGCAAGGTGAAGCGCCCCGGTGGCGGCGCCAACCACTTCATGGGGAACAAGCGCCCCAACCGTCTGCGCCGTTTGCGCAAGAACGTCATGGTAACGACTGCGATGGAAAAGCGCATTCTCGCCATGTTCCCGTACGGGTTGAAGTAGGAGCACTGAGCCATGCCGCGCGCAAAACGAGGGTTCAAAGCCCGCCGCCGTCGCAATCGTATGTTCCGTCACGCCTCCGGCTTCAGTGCCGGACGTGGCCGCCTTGCTTCCGTCGCCGTCGAAGCGGTGCACAAGAGCTGGGTCTACGCGTACCGTCATCGCCGCCTTCGCAAGCGTGACTTCCGCCGCCTGTGGATTGCGCGCATCAGCGCGTCGGCCCGCACGCTCGGAACGAGCTACTCGCGTCTGATCGCAGCGCTCAAGAAGGCCGGCATCGGGTTGGATCGCAAGATCCTGTCGGCACTCGCCACGCACGATCCGAACGGCTTCAAGGCCGTCGTCGAAGCGGCCGGCGTGAAGATCGCCGCCGCGGCCTGATCGAAGCGATTCGGTAGGTTCGAACCGCGCCTCGTTCGCCATCGTGTGAACGGGGCGCTTTTCGTTTCTCCCCCCATCCTTGCCCGCGCCCGCCTCGTTCTGAGAATTACCCGCGAACACTCACTCGGCCCTCTCCCGGCGCTGGCGCGACTGCCCTCTCCCGGCGACCGCTGAGCATTGGTCACGAATGTGTCCTCGCGCTGCGTTGGGGCCCGGCGGCTGA
>CBIHQZ010000534.1:0-5409 GCA_966212315.1 uncultured Myxococcales bacterium | reverse complement strand
ACCGGCGCGCTGGCCGGCACGCGCGGGATCGAATCGATCCGAACTGGTGCTCGTGCGAGGCGCACAAGAGCAGGCGCGGAATCACGATGCCGCGCGCGCCCTCGCGCTGCTCGACGAACACGCCGCGCGCTTTCCTCACGGGCTACTTCAACGCGAACGAAGCGCCGCGCGCGTGCTCGCGTTGTGTGCGCTCGGCCGAGGGGACGAAGCGCGTGTCGAAGCGGAAGCACGCCTTCGCGATGCGCCGCGCTCGGTCCACGCAGCGCGCGTGCGGGCCTCGTGTGCGGGGTCGATCGACGGCTCGAGCGCGCCGTAGCCGCGGCACAACGAACGCGCGTACCTCACCGTCGTTTCACGTCTTGGGAAACGGCTCTCGCTTGGCACTCTTCGGATTCGACGCATCGGTCCCCTTTGCGAATTCCTCCTTCGCGGTCGAACGCACGAACGGGCCGCCGTTCTCCTCGTCGACCGGCGCTTGAAGATCGTCCTCGAGACCATCCTCGCCGGAGGTCATCGCGACCACGGCTTCTTCCGCGAGTTCCTCGGCCAGATCGTCACCGCTCTTGGCGCCGTCGACGAACGCCTTGGCGTCTTTCGCGTGCGCCTCGTGGCCGAGTTCGCGGAGCGACGCGGCGTACTTCGGATCGAGATGCCCGGGACGATCTTCGCGTTTGGGTTGAGCGTCCGGCTTCTGCGTCGGGGTCCTCGATGACTCCTGTTCGCGGGCATGCGTGATGCGCCCGAGCCTGGCACGCATCGTCGAAGCGGTCGGCGCACGCGTGACCGCCGACACGGGCGTGTACGATGCCGCAAGCGATCCGTGATGCCGGCAGCGTTCCTCGGTCACGGCAGCCCGATGAACGCGCTCGAGACCAATCGCTTCACCACGGCGTGGCAGGCATTCGGTGCATCGGTGCCGAAGCCGCGCGCGATTCTCGTCGTGTCGGCGCACTGGTTCGTGAACGTCACTGCTGTCACCGCGATGTCGCAGCCGCGCACGATCCACGACTTCTACGGCTTTCCGCGGCCGCTTTTCGAAGTGCGCTATCCGGCGCCCGGCGATCCGAGCGTCGCAGGTGAAGTCGCCGAGATCGCGAAGCCGACACCGGTCGGTCTCGACGCCGACAGCTGGGGCTTGGACCACGGAACATGGTCGGTGCTCGTGCATGCGTTTCCGAACGCGGACATCCCGGTGCTGCAGCTCGCGATCAACGCCAACAAGGGCCCCGACTTTCACGTCGATCTCGGCGCACGCCTCGCGCCGCTGCGCGAACGCGGCGTGCTGATCATCGGGAGCGGCAACGTCGTGCACAATCTTCGCGCGATCGACTGGAAGCAACGCGACGTCGGCTTCGACTGGGCGCATCGCTTCGACGACGCAGCGCGCGCGATCCTCACCGCGAAACCCGAAGCGATAGCATCGCTGGTCGATCACCCGGACTACGCCCGCGCGGTGCCGACGACCGATCACTTCGACCCGTTGCTGTATTTCGCCGGTCTCGCCGCGGCAGCGAAAAAACCCGCGCGCGTGCTGGTCGACGGCTATGCGTTCGGTTCGCTCTCGATGACCTCGTACACGCTCGATGCCGAGTGCCCGACGCCCCGCGACGATGCCGGGCCGGGCGCGAATCTCCCCGATCCGTCGATCGTCCCGCCCGAGGACACCAACAGTTAGCCGAGCAACGCGTCGACTACGTCGTTGCCCACCACGATCCCGTACGTCGCCATCGGCGCGACGATCGATCGCCGCACCACGTCGGCGACCTGGTCGCGGTAGAGCCGCGATTCGACCCAGCCGATCTCGTGGATCTGCTCGACGGTCGCGCGATATCGCGCCGAGGTCGGATCGCGTCGCGGTTTCCACGACGGCGCGAACGCTCGCAGCGCATCTTCGGCAACCGATGCGAGGCGCGCACGTTCGGCGTCGTCCATCGTTTCCGCGGCCCACTCGAAGTACACCTCGCCGAGTCGGTAGTGCAGTGACTCGTCGGCGACGATCCGTTCGAGCACTGCGCGCGTGAGCGGATGCGTCGTCGTTCGCAACGCGTGCACGGCCATGCGCCCGCTGAATGCTTCGGCGATGCAACTCACACGGAGCACGGTTTCGTTCGCGCGTTGCATTGCCGACAGCGCGCCGTTCGCGCGTGGGTAGACGGCGTCGTAATCGATGATGCGCTCGACCGCGCCTCCGAGTTCCATCGCCATCCGGCTCGCGAGTTCGACGTGGAGCACTTCGTCGGCCACGAATCCCGACGCCATGCCGATGATGTCGAGGGGCGCGCCCGCTTCGGACATCGTGCGGAGTACTTCGGCGAACGCGACGACGGCTTTGTACTCGGCGTAGGCCGCGTCGGTCCACGTTGCGCGCGCTGCGTCGATCACATCGGGCGCGTAGCCCGACACGTCGAGCGATCCCCACGGGAACGACTCGATGCCGGGGCGCGACTTGCGAAAGTGGTGCTCCGCGGCCCCGCCCATCCAGTCGATCTCGAACGCGCGCTTCATGAGTTCACTCGCTGCCCGCGTCCTCGACCGAGGTGCCGGCGTCTGCGACGGAGATTCCCGCGTCGACGATCGGGACACCGGGCGCGATGTCAGTTCCCGCGTCCTGCGCCGGGCGTCCGACCATCGGGCCGCTGTCGGCATCCGAACTCGCGTCCTCGAGGATGGCCCCGGTCGTGGTGCCACATCCGGCGACGAGCCCCGCAGCCACGATGGCGCTCGTGCTGAGTGCTGCGATTCGAAGAAGCTTGCGACGGGGTCGCGGTTTCGGTTCGTCGGACATGGTGCCTCCGGTGCGAGAGGGTAACGCGCGCGGAGTCGATTGTGGGCGGACTACGATCGGACGCGGCACGCGATTATTCTGCCGGCCATGGCCCCTCGCGAACCCGACCAGAACTCCGGTGACACGCTCGTCGAAACGGACGACGACGTCGATACCGCGACGGTTCGATTGCAGCTGCCGCCGGTGGAAGCGAGCGTCGGTTTCGCGGCGCGCTATCAGCCGCGCGTGGTGCTCGGCGCCGGCGGAATGGGCTACGTGCGGCTCTGTCGCGATCGACGCATCGGTCGCGACGTGGCGGTGAAACTGATGCGGCCCGACGCAGCGCAGGACGCGGCGCTGCGCACGCGATTCGAACGCGAGGCACGGATCCAGGGTCAGCTCGAGCACCCTGCGATCGTGCCGGTGTACGACCTCGCGCCCGGCGATGACGGGACGTACTTCACGATGAAGCGCGTGCGCGGTCACACGCTCGAACACGTGGTGGACGAACTGCGGCGTGGCGATCGGGTGTTCACGGTGAAGTACACGGTACGCAAGCTGCTGAGCGCGTTCTCGCAAGCGGCGCTCGCCGTGGCGTTCGCGCATTCGCGCGGTGTGATCCATCGCGATCTCAAGCCCGCCAACGTGATGCTCGGCGACTTCGGCGAGGTGTACGTACTCGATTGGGGGCTCGCGAAGCTGCAGGCCGAATCGTCGGAACTCGCGGCGACCGAGACGGTCACGAATCCCGCGGCGGGCACGGACGGACAGACACTTCACGGTGCCGTGATGGGAACGCCCGGATACATGGCGCCGGAACAAGCGCGCGGGGAAACGACAGCGATCGGCGCGGCGAGCGATGTCTACGCGCTCGGTGCGTTGCTGTTCGAATTGCTCGCACTCGAACCACTGCACGCGGGCGATACGACGCAGGCACTGCTCGCGTCGACGCTGGCGGGGCCGGATTCACGCCCGTCGGCACGCGCGCCGCAGCGCAACGTCGCGCCCGAACTCGATGCGATCTGCGTGCGCGCGCTCGCACTCGATCTATCGCAGCGCTACGGCTCGGTGCGCGAGATGGTGGCCGACGTGGAGCGATTCCTCGAGGGCGATCGCGATCTGGAACGCCGCCGGCAACTTTCGCAGGCGCACATCGAACAAGCCCGCTCCGCCAGCGCGACGTCCTCGATCCGCGGTCGGGCCGAGGCGATTCGCGAACTCAATCGGTCACTCGCACTCGAACCTTCGAACGCGATCGCGCTCGCGGAGCTGAAACGATTGCTGCTCACGCCGCCCGTGGAAACGCCTCCGGAAGCCCGCGAGATGCTCGATCGATCGATCGACGCCGAGCGACGCACCACCGCGCGCGAAGGCGTGGCGAGTTTCGCGGTGTGGCTCGCGCTGGTTCCACTCCTCGGACTCGCCGGCGTGCGCGATTGGAACACCGTGATCGCGACCGCGATGGCCATCGCCGCCTCCGCGCTGCTCGCGCTCTACCTCTGGAAGCGCAAGGCACGCGTCAGCAACGCGGCCGCCTTCGCGCTGCTCGGCGTGAGCAGTCTGTCGATCGTCGGGCTGAGTTTCTTTCTCGGACCGTTCGTGTTGATCCCCGGAGTCGCGGCGCAGAATACGGTCGTATTCGCGGCGCACGCACCGCGCGGGCCGTTGCGATTCGCGACCATCGGAGTCGGCATCGCCACCGTGATCCTTCCGTTCGTGCTCGAGATGGCCGGGCTGTTCCCGCCGTCGTTCGTGTTCCGCGGCGGCGAACTGGTGCTGCTTCCGCGAATGCTGAATCTCCCGGCCGCGCCGACGTTGCTGCTCTTGTCGATCGGTACGGTTGCGACGGTGATCGTGCCGTGCATCGTGGTGTCGCGGCTTCTCGACCAGGTGCACGCCGCGCGCGCGCGGACGTTCACGCATCTCTGGCACATGAATCAGCTCGTGCCCGAAGCGGCGACCGCGAGAGGAGCGAACGGCGCGCGCTAGTTCGCGCGTTCAGCGACGCGTGAGTTCGACGGCGGTGATCGAGTGCGCCGCCGCAGTGAAGCCGAACGTCGGGCTCGCGGTCGGGATCTGCAGCGGGACGATGCGCACGGCATCGATCGGACCGCCCACGTTCTCGTTCGTCGCGGTGATCGACGAGCCCGCGACCTGCCACGCGTTCGCGATGTTCGTCGGAACGAAGCCCGCCAGATCGAACGCGACCGTCACTCGTTGCGTAGCGCTGCGATTGACCACCACGAGTCGCAGCGATGCACCGTTCGCCGCGAGGCTCGCGTACGAACGCACCAGCGGCGCGGTGCCATTGAAGCCGTCCCACTGCGTCGGTCCGTCGCTGAAATACGTCGGCACGCTCCGCGGTGTGACCGCCACGCGCCGGTCGCCGAAGTGCTCGCGGTAGAGCTGCAGCGCGAGCGCCTTGGGACGCAGGATGCGGTAGTCGGCCGTGAGGCACGCGTTGCCGCCGACCGCGCCGTAGCGATAGCCCTGCATCTCGTAGAACATCGCCGCGCCGAGATTCGCTTCGAACATCTCACCGATCGCCGCGCCGTAGAACAACGCATCGGCCATCGACCACACCGCGAACGAACGATTCGCTTCGACGGGCGGGAATCGCGCGCCGTCGTTGGCGCCGTCGTACT
>CBIHQZ010000533.1:0-5410 GCA_966212315.1 uncultured Myxococcales bacterium | reverse complement strand
GCAGAGTTCGACGCGGAAGCCGGGCGCGCGAATCGCGACGATGAACGTGCACGTGACGGTGCGGCCCGCGACGTCGACCACCGTGAGGGGCACCGTGTAATCGCCCGAGAGCGTCGGCGCGAAGGTGAGCATGTCGCCGGTGGCGTTCTGGCCGCGGGTGCCGTTGAGCGTGTAGCTCGCGCGCATCGCGGACGCGAAGAGCATGCGATCGCACGGGCCGCCTTCGACATGCCACGCGTACGAGCGCGCGCCCGGGAAGAAACTGCTGCCGGTGAGATTGATGGTCTGGAACGGTCGACCCGTCGGAACGCGCGGATCGTTGGGGCCGGGACACGAGCCCGTTCCCATGCAGCAGAGCCCTTCGTCGACGCAGCCGTTGCAGTCGTTGTCGAGCATGTCGCACGCTTCGCCGCTCGGCTCGATGCCGCCTTCGCACGCGCCCCACGCGCCGAACTCGCCATCGCCAACGCATGTCTGCTGGCCGTCGACGCAAGCGCCGACGTTGCGACGTCCGGGCGGTCCGCGGAAGCAGCGCTGCACATCGCCGGGAACGCACGGACACGCTTCGTCGATCGTTCCGTTGCAGTTGTTGTCGAGCCCGTCGTTGCACACTTCGGCCGCGGCACATCCCGGCGGCATCGGCGTGCACGAACCGGCGTCGCATCCGGTCGGCGCGTCGGACGGAGGCACGTCGTAGTTGCCGGTGCCGTCGATCGCGACGACGTCGGGGCTGCCGGTGTCGACCGCGGCGACGTCGATGCCGACGAACGTGTCGTCCATCGTGGAGACGTCGGAGCCCCCCGTGTCCGCCACTGCATCGACGGTGGTCCGCGTGTCGGATCGTGCGTCGACACCACTCTGGTTGTCGGCACCGCAGCCGGCGACGAGCGCCGCTGCAAGCGTGGCCACGAACGAGGCACGAAGAAGTTTCATGCTCCGAAGATACCGATGCCTCGCGATCGTCGAACAGCGGGAGAAAACTATCCCAGGGTTCGCTCCGATCGGACGCCCGTTCCGATCGCGTCGCCCATCGCGCGTACATCCGCGATCTTTGCTTCGAATTGCGACCAGTCATCGTTGCGATCGATCGGGCGCCAGATCGCCTCGACCTCGTCGATGAGCAGCGAGCACGGCTCGTCGCGGCCGAAGTAACTCGACTCGAGTCGTTTCACATCGCGCGGTGCGTGCATCGCGATTCGCCGGCGGAATGCCTCGAACGCGGCGCCGCGATACGACTCCTTCGCGGGCGACGCGAGGGCGCGTCGTGCACTCGCCTCGCCGCCGTACCAGTCGAAGAAGAATCGGTCCCATCCGACCTGGCTGCTCTCGAGGAACGCGAACGATGCTTCGAGCGTGGCGATGTCCTCGTCGTCGGAGATCTGCTCGACGCCGAGTCGCGCGAGAAATCGCCCCCGCACTTCGCTCGCGAGTCGCGGCTCGAACACGGCCATCGCGGTGAGCAATTGCTCGCGCGTGGCGAGTGGCTCGAGGCAGCGCGCGAGGCGGTAGAGATTCCGGAACACCGCGTCGGGCTGGCGGCCGTACGCGTAGAGCCCCGAGTGATCGAAGTACGCGGCGACGAAGGTCGGATCGTAGTGCGGCAGAAAGCGATACGGCCCGTAGTCGAAGCTCTCGCCCGTGACGTTCATGTTGTCGCTGTTGAGCACGCCGTGAACGAATCCCGCGACCATCCAACTCGCGACCAGCGACGCCGCGCGCGCGCACACCTCGCGAAGAAATCCGATCGGGCCGGTGACACCCGGAAAGTAGTTCGCGAGCGTGTAGTCGAGCAGCGTGCGGATGCGCGCCGTGTCGTCGTGTGCGAGCAGCCGCTGGAACGTGCCGAAGCGGATGTGCGAATGACTCGCGCGCACGAGTACCGAGGAACGCGTCGGTGACGGTTCGTCTCCGCGAATCAACGACTCGCCCGTTTCGAAGAGACTCAGCGATTTCGAGGTATCGACCCCGAGCGCTTCGAGCATCTCGCTCGCGAGGACTTCGCGTACGCCGCCCTTCAGCGTGAGTCGTCCGTCGCCGCCGCGAGACCACGGTGTGCGACCGCTCCCCTTGGTGCCGAGATCGATGACGCGCTCGCGGTCGTCTCTCAATTGCGCGAACAGAAACCCGCGGCCGTCACCGAGCTGCGGGTTGTACACGTCGAACTGATGGCCGTGATACCGGAGCGCGAGCGGGGCGGTGAGGTTGTCGCGAAGCGGTTCGAAGCTCGCGAACGCGCGTTCCCACTCGGCAGCTTCCAGTGACCCGAGGCCGACGCGCTCGGCCCAGCGCTGATTGCGAAATCGCAGCGTGTGCCGCGGAAAACGGGCGGGTTCGACGACATCGGCAAAGCCCTCTCCGAGCGAGGGGTAGATCGGCGCGGGGCGATAGGTGTCATCGAGAGGCACGATCGAGCGGCCATAGCACGAGGCCATGCCGCTGAGCTTCGATCTGTCGTGCGCGGAACCGCGGGGTCGGTATTCTTCGCGCGATGTCTGCATCGTCGAACCGCACGCCCGACACCGCCGTGAAGGGTTCGAATCTCCGAGGCATCATCGCGGTGCTGCAGCGCGAGGGTTCGCTCGAGCGCGTGCTGGCCGTGATCCCCGCGGACGTTCGCGGGCTGTATCTCGATCCGCCCGCTTCGACCGCGTGGATCTCGTTCGAGGACATGGATCACCTGCAGCGCGCGATCGAGACGACGCTCGGCGTGTCCGAGTGCCGGCGCATCTCGCGCGAAGCGGTGATCTCCGGACTCGTGCCGCTGCTGCAAAGCGTGATCGGTGGATTGCTGCGTCTGTTCGGCTCGTCGCCGCACACGATCCTCTCGCGCCTCGCGGACATCATGAAGATCACGACTCGCGGCGTGGAGTATCAGTACACGCGCGTCGGCGAGCGCGCCTGTCGCTTGCGCGTCGCGTATCCGTTACAGCGCGGCATGCGCGCAGGTGCGTTCGAATCGATCGCGGGCGGACTCGAAGCGGTGTTCAACATCTGCAAGGTCGACGGGGTCGTCTCGCAGGCCGCAGTGATTCCGGACGGACGCTCGAACGCCGCTGACTTCGACATCCGCTGGTAGCGACGCAGACCCCTCCCCATCGCTTGAATCATTCGGATCGCTCGCCCCTCCCCGGCCGACAGCCGGACGACCGCTCTCGCGCAGCTGTCGGTCGAAGAGGGGCACTCGTTCGTCGCACCGACTCGGGCCGACCCTCGATCTGGCAAGTGCATGCCCCTCTTCGGACGACACTGGTGCGTTCGAACCGCGCAGTGTCGTTCGGGGAGGGGCGAGTGCGCGGCGTGGTGAAGGTGATGGGGAGGGGTCTACGCTTGAAGCTCACGCCGCGCGGATCTCGCGGTAGCGCGCCTGCGCGAAGAGATACCCGCCGTACGCGGCGAATCCGAGCGCGGTCACCCCCAGCACCACCGGCCCGTAGGCCGCGTGCTGCAACGCGCGCAGTGCGCCTCCGAGACCGCGCGCTTCGGACGGATCGAACGTGAGTCCCGCTCGCATCAGAAACCATCCGAGCAACATGAACACCATCGCGCGGGCCGCGATGCCGAAGCGCGAGATGGCGATCACGACGTGTCGCGTCCCCGCCTCCATCGCGCCGAGTCGCAAGCGCGTCCCGAGCTTTCCTCGCACTGCGCGCACCAGCTGCCATGCGCCGTACAGCACGATGCCGACGCCCACCGCGACGACGATCCAACGACCACCCGGCAGCGACATCGCACGCGCCGACCATTGCCGCGGCTCGCGACCACTGCTGGTCGATCGCGCGCCCGCGAGCAATCGCACCGTCGCGACGCAGAGCGCGGCGTAGACGATCCCGCCCAGCGCGAACGCCACTCGTTTCGCGAGCCCCTTTGCGTCTCGCCCGCAGTTGTCGCCGTCGCAGATCGCGCCGACCAGACGCCACACCGCGCACCCCGCGAATCCGAACGCCGCGATGAAGAGCGCGAGCATTCCGCCCGGCAGGCGCGCCACGGTCGCGAGCACGCCGCGCGAATCGGTGACGCGTCCCCCCTGGCCGGCAGCGACTTGCGCAGCGATGGCACCCATCCCGACGTACAGCAGACCCTTGGCCGCGTACCCGAGATGCGCCAACGCTTCCACCCACGGCGCGACCTTTCGCGCCTGCTGTTCGACCTTCGCCCCCGTGCGTTCCGCAGCCGCTGCGATCTCGCCCATGGCGCGAGAGGTTGCAATCCAGCGTCCAGCACAACTGCGGCGGCCGCAGTGACTGCCAGCACGAAGTGCACACAACCCACTCGACGTTTCGCGAAGCCTGACCGACGTTGCGCCCGATTCGAGCAGCGCGGGCGCACCGCGGCGGAAAGGATCTCGATCATGGAACAGCGATTTCTCGGGGGCTCGGGGCTTCGCGTGCCGGTGCTCAGTTTCGGCGCGGCCACGTTCGGCGGCGGCACCGAGTTCTTCAAAGCGTGGGGTGCCAGTGACGTGCGCGAAGCAACGCGCATGGTGGACCTCGCGCTCGAGCACGGGCTCAACTTCATCGACACCGCGGACATCTATTCCAACGGGCTCTCGGAAGAGATCGTCGGCGAGGTGATCAAGGGGCGCCGCGATCGGTTCCTGATCTCGACGAAGGGGACGTTCCGACTGGGCGAGGGCGCCAACGACGTCGGCTCGTCGCGCATCCATCTGACCCGCGCATGCGAGGCGAGTCTCAAGCGATTGAAGACCGACGTGATCGACGTCTATCACCTGCACGGATTCGACGCCAGAACACCCATTGAAGAGACGCTGCGAACGCTCGACGATCTGGTGATGGCCGGAAAGATTCGCTACATCGCCGCGTCGAACTTTTCGGGGTGGCACCTGATGAAATCGCTCGCAGCGTCCGACGCGCACGGGTGGAGTCGCTACGCCGGTCACCAGGTCTACTACTCGCTCATCGGGCGCGACTACGAGTGGGAGCTGATGCCCCTCGGCATCGATCAGCGTGTCGGCGCGATGATCTGGAGCCCGCTCGGATGGGGACGTTTGACCGGGAAGATCCGGCGCGGGCAACCGCTTCCGAAAGAGAGCCGCTTGCACAAGACCGGCGACATGGGTCCGCCGGTCGACGAAGAGCACTTGTATCGCGTCGTCGATGCGCTCGACGAGGTTGCGAAGGAGACGGGCAAGACCGTGCCGCAGATCGCGCTCAACTGGTTGCTCACGCGGCCGACGGTGGCCAACGTGATCGTCGGTGCGCGGAACGAAGAGCAATTGAAACAGAATCTCGGCGCCGTCGGCTGGACACTGAGCCCGGATCAAATCGCGAAGTTGGACGACGCGAGTCGCGTGTCACCGGCGTATCCGTACTGGCATCAAATGGGATTCAAAGAGCGGAATCCGTTTCCCACCAAGGTGTGAGGCTCGACGTGACCTCACCCCCGCTGCCGC
>CBIHQZ010000532.1:0-5412 GCA_966212315.1 uncultured Myxococcales bacterium | reverse complement strand
CGAGCAGCACCGGGGCGTTGACCGTTCGCGCCGTGAGCGCGGTGAGCACCGCTTGCGATGCCGTGTCGACGCGGTGCAACTGCTCCACCACGACGACGGCCATGCCACTCGCTGCGTGCGCGGCGGCTTCGTTCATCGCAGCCAACAGCGCGCGCACGACGACCTCGCGACGCCCTCGTCCGTCGAGGTACGCGCTGCCGTTGTCGGTGAACAACTCTTCGAGCCCCGCACGCACGGCGCGGTCGGCAGCCATCCCGCGCGACGCGACCGCGTGGTCGTACCAGGAAAGCGGATTCTCGCCGTCGAGCAGGCCGAACGCTTCTCGCACGATGGTGGCGATCGGCGCATACGGCACCGATGCCCACGTCACGTCGGGCCCCGCGATGATCACCGCGTCGCCGAGCGTGCGCGCGTGATCCGCGAACGTCGCGACGAGCCGGCGCTTCCCCGAACCCATCTCGCCGACCACGCGCACCGGGTGCAACTTGCCGCGCGCGGCGCGGGTGCGAGCACCTTCGAGTTGCGCGAGTTCGTGATCGCGACCGACAAACGCGAGCGGCCGCATCCCGTCGATCATCGGGCCCGGGGTCTCGCTGCGACGCGTGCGCGGGATGCCGGGGAGCGAGTACTTGCCGGTGCTGACCTTCGCTTCGATGCGTGCGCCGCACTCGCTGCAGAACTTCACGCCCGGAATCAGCTTCGCACCGCAGGTGGGACACGGTTGCGACGCGGCACCGAGCGAGCCGGACGAGATGATCGAGCGCCGGCCCTCGACCTTGTGCATCGCCTCTTGCAGCATCTCGGCGAACTCGATCGCGCTCTGCGGGCGATTGGCCGCGTCCTTCTCGAGCGCTTTCAACGTCAGTTCGGCGATCGGATCGGGAATCGACGCAATGATCGACCGCGGATCGGGCGGCGTGTCGGTCATGTGCATCAGCACGATCTGCGTGGGCGATTCCGCTTCGAACGGCAGGCGTCCCGTGAGCGTCTGGAAGAGAAGCACGCCGCACGAGTACAGGTCCGAACGCGGATCGAGCGGATCACCGCGCCCCTGCTCGGGCGCCATGTAATCGGGCGTGCCGCACACGATGCCGGGCTGCGTGATCGACGGCGCGACGTCGGCGCGCACCTTCGCGAGACCGAAGTCGACGACCTTCACGAAGTCGCCGCCGGTGCGCAGCGGCTCGATCAGAACGTTCTCGGGCTTGATGTCGCGATGGATGATGTTGTGTTCGTGCGCTTCCGACAGAGCCGCGAGGATCTGCCGAAGAATGTTCACCGCGCGCGCAGCCGGCAGCGGCCCCTGCTCCCAGAGCACGTGCGCGAGATCTTTGCCGCGCAAGAACTCCATCACGAGATAGAGCAGCCCGTCGTCGGTGCGACCGAAGTCGAGCACGCTGACGGAGTTCGGATGATTGAGTCGCGAACTCGCGCGGGCCTCCGTGTAGAAGCGCGTCGTCGCGCTCTCGTCGGAGATCAGGTGCGGATGGATGACCTTTACCGCGAGCGTCTTGCCGAGTGACGACTGCTCGGCGCGGTAGACCTTGCCCATACCGCCCGAGCCGATGTTCTCGAGCACGACGTATCCGCCGCCGAGCGTTCGTCCGATGAGCGGATCACCCGACGACGTCTTCAACGCGCCGATCGGGAATCCGCACGCGGGGCAGAACCGGTGGTCGGAAGAACACTCGGCGCCGCACTGTGGGCAGGGTCGCACGGGCGGGACTCTAGCAACGGAGGGATGCCTCGGAAAGGCTCGACCGTGCAGGCCACAAAACACGGAGAGTCGCGACTCTCTGACCAGCCGCCGGAGCCGATCGTGCTAGTGTCCGACGCCATGCCGAGCAGTCGCCTGGGAGCCGTGGCGTTGATCGCTGCGGGTGCGCTGTGGGCGCAACTCGTGCTGCTTCCGACGATGGCGGTGAGCGGTCGCGACGCGGTCGATCTGCTCGCCGTCGGCATCGGCATCCTTGCGCTCGCGGTCCCGGTCGCCGGAGTGATCGCGGCCGAGAAGCGCCCGCGGCTCGCTACGGCGGCCGTGGTGGCTGGGTTCCCCATCGCATTGGGATTGTTCGGGCTCGCGTCGTTGCGGCAGCCGCGCACCCGTTTCGACGCACCGGCGCGTCTGATCGCGAGTGCCACCGCGGTTGCGTTCGCCATCGCCGCGATCGCGTGGGCGCGAAGCCTCACGCCGACGTTTCCGGTGACGATCGCGCCGATGGAACCGGTGACGAAGCGTGCGCCCGCGCCACGATTGCAACGCGAAGCGTTCTGGCTCGTCACCGCGATGGCGGCGTTCCTGGCGGTCGTCGCGCCGGTGATCGTGACCTCGCGTCCTGCACTCACGCGCGTCGAAAGAGTCGGCGGCGAACCGCTCGTACGAGCACGCGACGCGATCGTGTCGGCAGGCGGACTCGCACTCGCACTGCTGGTCATCCTCGGCGCGGGGACATCGCTGCTTCGCCGGTCGCGCAGCACTCGCACGACGAACGGCATGACATTTCTCTTGTTCGGGATCGCGATGTTCGGGCTCGAATGGCTCGTTCGCACGCAGCGCTGAGCGAAACCATGGCGACGACAACGACGAAGGCGGGACGCACGGGTATGTCGGCAATGTTTCGATGGCTGATTCGCGTGATGGGATTCGTCCTCATCGTGCTCGCGCTGTATCCGTTCTGGCGCGCACTGACGGCGCTCGACCGGCGTGAGTACGTATCGGCGGGACTCTCGGCCGTCGTGGGGTGGCTGCTGTTGCAAGCGGGCGTCGAATTCGTGCGCCCCGAGAGCGCGGAGTAGTCACGTGGGTGGGCGCTCGCCGCGATGGGTCGTGTTGACGTGCGCGCTCGCGACGAGCGCATGCGGAACGCGCGCGCGGCCGAATGCGACGCGGCCTTCGGTCGTGCGGCCGGTGAACGGAACGCCCTTGGCGACCGTGGCCGGTGAATCCGTGACCGCGCCCGAAGTGCTGGCAGTGGCACGCGCAGAAGCGATTCGCGACCCGCGCGCGGCGCTCGAACGAACAATCGCGCTGCGATTGATGGCGCGCGAAGCGGTGCGACGCGGACTCGACCGCGATCCGCTGCTCGACGATCTCGCACGCCGTGCCGCGATCCAGTCGCTGCTCACGCAGACGATCGAACGCGACAACCGCGTCGACACGCTATCGCCCGCCGACATGCAGACCGGGATGCGATTGCGAGGCTTTGCGCTCGCGCACGGAGAACTCTGGCGCACGACGCACGCGCTCGTGACGGTGCCGCGCAATGCCACGCCTGGGCAGCGAGCGACTCTGCGCGCGCGCGCAGAGTCGGTACGCGATGCGATCGTCGCGCTGCCGCAACCGCGCGCGGCGGCATTCCGCGAGACGGCGACACGCGCCATGCAGGGGGTGGCATCGCGAATCGAAGACCTCCCGGCGTTCGATCGCGAGGGGCAGTTCGGACGGGGCGACATGGTCCCGTCGTTCACCGCCGCGGCGGTGCAATTGCAGCATCCGGGCGACGTGAGTCCGGTGGTCGAGACCGAATTCGGATATCACGTGATCATGCTGGTCGAGCGGCAGCCGCCACTCGTGCGACCAATCGAGGAAGTGCGAGCGATCGTGACGCAAGAGCTTCTGATGCGAGTGCAACACAACGCGCTGGATCGAATGCTCGCGGAGCTACGGCAACGGTTTCACGCGGAGATCCACGACGACGTTCTGCCTCGCGTCGATCGCATGCCGTGGGGCGCGGAATCCGCGGGTCCTGCGCCAGGGGGAACATGAGTCCGTCGCGTCCACCGGTACCGCGAGAACTCGAGCGCGATCTCGACGCCACCGGGTTCTCGAGCCATCTCGATACGCTGCTTCGCCAGTTGCCCGAGGCGATCTGCGCGGTGTTCGTCGACGGCGAAGGCGAGACGGTGGATCTCGCGACGCGCGTCGATCCGTTCGAAGCGCGAGTCGCGGCGGCGGAACTTTCGATCGTGCTCGACTCGGTCCGGCGCGGGCGGGCGAAGCTCGGTGAAGGCGCGTTGCTCGAGTTCCGCATCGAGGGAAACGCGCGGTCGATCCTCGTGCGTCACGTGGCCGAGGGATACGACGTCCTGGTGGTGGTGAACGCCGCGGCGATCTCTGCGCGCGTTGCCGACGCCACGTCGACTGCATCGATTGCTCTGCTGCGAGAGACCGGCATGCGGCCGCCACCGATGCTCCCGATGTTGCGCGCAGTCGAGCAGCGACCGAGCCGTCTCGGGATCTTCGTGCCGACTGCGTTCGAAGAAAACGGGGTGCGCCGGCGCGTCGAGACGATCCTCGGGCATCGCGACGACGGCGACGGCATGGTGCGATTCCTGGTGCGACTGGACGACGGCGAGGAGCTGGTGGTGATGCACGATCGCGCGCAGTCGCGCTGGATCCGCACGTAGCGAGCCCGTCGCACGATCGCGCGCACGCCGGCGACCGAGAGACTGCGACGACCGGCACCGTGCAGCATCGCGCGATCGCGTCATCCCGATCGCGCGAGGGTCTTTACGCGTGCGCGCATCCCGCGTCACGCTCGCCCCGTGACCGAAGCTCCCCGACCGAAGCGCCGACACTTCACGATGATCCGCGACTTCCAGATCGCGGACCTGCTGACGCTCTCGAACGCGTTCATGGGAACGACGTCGATCCTGTGCGTGATGAAGTTTCTCGAGACCGGCGAGCGTGCATTTCTGTGGGGCGCATTCGCAGCGCTTCCGTTCGCGCTCATGTTCGACATCTTCGACGGACGCGTCGCGCGCTGGCGCGAAGAGACCTCCCTGCTCGGGCAGGAACTCGACTCCCTCGCCGACGCGGTGAGCTTCGGCGTGGCGCCCGCTGCACTCGCGTTCGCGATGGGCATGCGCGGCATGTGGGACTGCGCGGTGCTGGTGTACTTCGTCGGCTGCGGCATCAGCCGGCTCGCGCGTTACAACGCCACCGCGCTGCAGCTCTCGGACGACAGCGGCAAGGTGAAGTACTTCGAAGGGACGCCCATTCCGTCGAGCCTCTTGCTGGTGGGTGTCCTCGCGATCGTGGCGTGGCGCGTGCGCGGGAGTCTGCCGGGTGGCGTGGTGTCGATCGGGCCGGGTGACTTCCATCCGCTCGTCCTGATGTATGCCGCCAGTGGCAGCGCGATGATCAGCAAGACGCTGCGCATTCCGAAGCCGTAGGGACGCCACGCACCGCGGTCGATGCACGTCGCGAGCACCCGTGCTTGACGCATACCCGCGCGTTCGGGCATCTTAGGTGCATCATGCAACCAACTTCGGACGGACGGTCGCGTGGGGCACTTCTGGGGCTCGCGGTGGGGGATGCTCTCGGTGCGCCGTACGAGTTCACGAACCCGGGTCGTCGCTGCGAACGTCCGCTGCTCGAGGGACCGGCGCGCGAGATGAAAGCCGGTGGAC
>CBIHQZ010000531.1:0-5415 GCA_966212315.1 uncultured Myxococcales bacterium | reverse complement strand
ATCGGTGGCGCGGTACAGGCTCTCGTTCGCTTCGAAGTGCCGGCCGCGGTCACACTCGGCGCGCTGCTCGCCCTCGTCGCATTCGTCCTTCTCGCACCGCGCGCGCGCGCGATCGAGTTCGCCGATGCGTCGATGCCGGCGCGCTTGTGGCCCGATGCCCGGGCTCTCGCGACCGCACCGAAGCGCGCGCTGTTCTCGCGTACACAAATCGCCCCCGCGTTGCTGATCGTCGCTGCCGCAGTGGGAACGATCGCGTGGCGATTGCACAGCGTTGCGGCCGGTGTCGTCGCGGTCGATCTCTCGTGCATCGCATTCGGCGCGTGGCTCGTGTTGCGTCGCACGGTTCCGCAACGCGACGCGCTGCTGCTCGCATCACTCGCGCGTCAGTTCGGGCGCCGCTTTCGTCGCGCCGGAATCGCGCGCGCCGCATGGCGTGTTCGCGGTGACGGGACGCGTCCCGGATCGGTTGCATTGCGCGTGATGCCCCGCCCCGGCAATCGCTTCGTGCGCGGTGTCCGCGCGATCGAATGCAGCATCGCCTGGCATGCGGGCGCGGTGTCGTGGCACCCGGTGCATCTCGCGACGGTGCGCGTCGACCGCGGGACGATGCTCGAGAAGTCGATGCGTCTGCTCGCAACGCGGCTCGGATGGATCGAGACGTCGCGCGATGGTGAAGAGATCGCGTGGGTCGCAGAAATGATCGGACCCGATCGCGGTACCGTGATGCGCGCGCTCGAAGATCTCGTGGCCGAGTCGATCGCGCCGTCACCGGGCGCGGGCGCCGAAGTCCGTGCGCGCACCGCGCTCGCTGGATCACAAGACGTCGCGCACGCATGAAGGTCGTCGTCTCGGCGCCTCTCCCGGGGCCGGCCGTCGATCGATTGCGCGCGGAGCACGAGGTCATCGTCGGTGACTCGCCCTACGGCCTCGGTCGCGATGCGCTGATGGCGCTCGGATCGAGCCATCGCGACATCGCGGGCCTCGTCACGCACCTTGCGGACCGCATCGACGAAGCACTGCTCGCCGCGTTTCCCTCGCTACGCGTCGTCGCGAACTACGCGGTCGGCGTCGACAACATCGATCTGGCGGCCGCGCAGCGCCGCGGGGTCACCGTCTGCAACACGCCCGACGTTCTCACCGACGCCACCGCGGATCTCGCCTTCGCATTGCTTCTCGCGACCGCACGCCGGGTCGTCGAGGCCGATCGGTTCGTACGCGACGGCGGATGGGCAGGATGGTCACCCACGCTTCTTCTCGGCGCACACGTGACAGGCGCGACGCTCGGCCTCGTGGGGTTCGGACGGATCGGTCGCGCGATGGCAAAGCGTGCTGCAGGCTTCGCGATGCGCGTGATCGCGACGACGTCGGGGCGCTCGATCGACGCCGGCGCCGAGTCGGTGAGCCTCGACGAATTGCTGGCGACGAGCGACTTCGTGTC
Source organism: uncultured Myxococcales bacterium (assembly GCA_966212315.1). Taxonomy (GTDB): domain Bacteria; phylum Myxococcota_A; class Polyangia; order Polyangiales; genus CBIHQZ01. Next base: position 3,977 of record CBIHQZ010000531.1, on the reverse strand, counting down.
CCTCCACTGTCCGCTAACGCCCGCCACGCGTGGATTGATCGATGCCGACCGTCTGACGCGGATGAAGTCCACCGCGATTCTTCTCAACACCGCACGCGGCGCGATCGTCGACGAAGCCGCGCTCGCCGACGCGCTTCATCGCCGTGCGATCGGGGGCGCAGGGCTCGATGTGTTCGTCCACGAGCCATCGATTCATGCAGCGCTCCTGACCGCGCCGAATACTGTCCTCTTGCCTCACATCGGAAGCGCTTCGGTCGTTGCGCGCGAGGCGATGGCGAAGCTCGCATGCGAAGGCGTCGCGGACGTCCTTGCGGGGCGCCCGCCGAGGCACGTCGTCGTGGCTCCCTGAACGCCGGACTCGCTGAAGTGCGGTGCGTGCGCGTCTCGGCTCAGGGCTCGAGCCGCCACACGAGATACCCGTGCACTTTCTCCACGAGCGCCTGGCACAAGTTCGCCGCGCGACTCTCGAGCGATTCGCCGACACGCGGCGTGCGTTGCGCATAGATCCGCACGCGATCGACGACGTCGCCACTCGGCGCGCGCACCTCCAGGATTGCTTCGGCTTCCGCGGTCGAACTCGTGCCTGCGGTCATGACCCCCGCAGATCCCGACGCGCTCGCGCCGGGCGCGGCTGCACTCGCGCTGGTGCCTGTCATGCGGTCCGCGCGAAAGAAACCCGGCCGTGCGACGACGATCCCGAGTTGCAGACGAAACGCATCGGTCGGTGCGCCTTCCGCGGCGACGACGTGGAAGTCGGCGATGCCGCTGGCGAGCGATGAAACCAGGCACTGGCGCACGAGCCCGGGCGTCGCTGCGAGTTCGGCAGGGTCCGTCCGCAAAGCGGGATCGTTCGGCTCGGTGAACGTGCCGCGATCGAGTTGCGGCACGTGCGCGACTTCGGCCGGCGCTACGAACGTCGAGCCACGCGAGTACGGTGCAGGACGCCGAGCGATCTCGGGCTGAAAAGGCGGGCAGCCCGCGAGACAGAGAGTCGAAGCGAACGCTGCGACGACGAGGGTGCGGATCGACGAGGCGACGGATGACACGCAACCATCGTCGCACGCGGACGCGAGTGAATGGCGAAACACGTAACGCCGCGGTGACCGCGTTGCCGCGTCGCGAGCCGGGTGATATCCCGAGGCGGTGAGCGATCCGATCTGGCTCCGCAGTGCGGCAATGGCCGCGACGATCGCGGGTCTCGACGAGTCCGAAGCGGGTTTCGGATTCGCGGCGTCGGACGCATCCGTGATTCGCGACGGCGTTCGGCAGATGCGATCGGTGGCCGCGAGCGTGGGTATCGCGCGGGTCGCGGCCGAAGCGCGGCTCCAGTGGCGCGACGGCGCTCGCATCGACGCGAGTGCGCGTGAGCGACGCGGCGCCGTCTTGCTGGCCGCGTGGCTTCGCACCGCGAGCGCGGTCGATCGCGCGAAGTGGGTGAGGGCGCTCGACGCCGAGACCCTGCGCGCGGTGCAGGCCGCCATGACTTCCGCGCTTCCGCGCTGCGATGCACGCGCGCTCGCTGCGATCGTCTCACGCGCGGCCGAAGCGCTCGGTCGCCTCCCCGCTGCGATCGAGGCCGGCGGCTTGCTCGATGCTGTGCATGGCGACGATCGCGCGGTCGATCCCGCGTTGGCGGCGCTCGCGCGCTTCGATCGCATCACCGCGTCATCGTGGCGCGCTGCGACGAGTGCGTTCGTCGACGGAGCGACCTCGTGAAGATCGTTCGTCAGCCATCGTCGTTGCGCATCGTCACCGCGCCCGTGATCGAGGCAAAGCGCAGCGCGGGCGAGATCGTCGCGGACGCACGGGCCGAGGCCGAAGCACTGCGCGAAGCGGCACGCCGCGAAGCCGACGCGATTCGCGAATCCGCGCGGAACGAAGGGATGCGCGCCGCGCAGGAAGAAGCGGTCACGATGGTGGCCAAGGCGAAGCTCGAAGCGGATCGCTCGATCGCGCTGGAACGCCAGGTAATCGTGGCGCTGGCGACCGAGATCGTACGAGCAGTCCTCGGGCGCGAGGCACTCGGTGGCGAGTCGGTGCTTCGCGACGAGGCACACCGTGCGATCACCCGTGTACGCCGCGCGCGCCGGCTCGTACTGAAGCTCCACCCCGACGATGTCTCGATCGCCGAACGCTCGGCGCGCTCCTGGCTGCCGGCCGGGATGGAATCCGTGTCACTCGCATTCGAGCCGGATCCGCGCATCGAACGCGGGTTCCTCGTCGTCGAAAGCGACATCGGCCGCGTCGACGCCCGCCTCGACCGTCAGCTGGAAGCGATCACGCGCGCCCTCGAGACGGGACGCTGACCGTGTCGAACGTTGCAGGCGAACCGTTTGCCCCGAACGTCGCGCCTGTCGAGGCCGCCACGTCCCGCCCGCTTGCCGAGCCTCTCCGCTGGCGCCTGCCGCTGCTGCTCTTCGCGCTCACGCTTCTCAGCACCTTCTACATCGGCGCCGACAGTCGCGACGACGTGGCCTATCCAGCGGCGGCTATCGAAGCGCTGCGCCACGCCCATCGCTACGTCGCGGTGGCCTCACTCGCGCTGCGATGGCTGGCAAGCGGATGGTCCTACGCGATCCCGCTCCTCTCGATCCTTCTCTGCCACGAGTTCGGCCACTACCTCATGGCTCGCCGCCATCGTGTCGCTGCCACGCTGCCGATGTTCATCCCGGTGCCGTTTCCGCCATTCGGCACGCTCGGCGCGGTCATCAAGATGCGCGACCGGATCGCGACACGCGACGCCCTGCTCGACATCGGCGCCGCCGGTCCGCTCGCCGGCATCATCGTCGCCATCCCCATCACCTTCATCGGGCTGCGACTCTCACCCGTGCTCCCGAACCCACCGACGGGCGAATGGGCGCAGGAGGGGACGTCGGTTCTCTACGGGTTATTGAAGTACGTCGCGAAGGGAACCATCGCCGGCGATCACGACGTGCTGCTCCACCCGATGGCGAAGGCCGGGTGGGTCGGGATGTTCGTCACGATGATCAACCTGATCCCGTACGGTCAACTCGACGGCGGTCATGTCGCGTACGCGTTGCTCCATCACGTACACGATCGTGTCGCGCGCTGGATCCTCGCCGCGCTGGTGGCGCTCGGCATCGGCACCGGGCTCTACTGGGGCCGCGCGCTCACGGCGATGCACCGCGATCCGTGGGTGTTCGGGATGGGCTACACGCAGGGTTTCAACTGGTTCGTCTTCGCGTTCCTCGTGTGGTTCATGCACCGCGGCACCAACGGTCTGCATCCGCCGACCGACGACGGACTGCTCTCGCCCCGACGACGCATCGTCGCCATCGCGACACTCGCGCTCTTCGTCGTCCTCTTCATGCCCGTTCCCCTGCGCTTCAATCGCTGAGCGCGAAGGAACGCTCAGCCGCGTGACTTGCGGCGGCAACGCGGACAGAGGCCGTACAACTCGTGCCGGTGGCTATGCAGCTCGAAGCCGTGCAGGTCGGCGATTCGCTTCTGCGCCTCTTCCGTCGCGTCGTCTTCGAACTCGATGATCGTCTTGCACTGCGTGCAGATCAGGTGGTCGTGGTGATCCTCGCCGACGAGCTCGAACTGCGTCGCGCCGCCCTCGAAATGCCGCTCGGCCACGATCCCGCTGTCCTGGAGGATGCGAAGCGTTCGGTACACCGTCGCCGCGCCGACCCGTGGATCACGGATTCGAACCGCCCTGAGCAGCTCTTCGGCCGTCACGTGACGTCCGACGTTCGCGAGCGTTTCGAGAATGAGGTCGCGCCGAGTCGACGACTTCAGGCCGTGCCGTTGCGAGTGCTCGCGGAGGCGCGAGCGGAGGTCATCGACGTCGTTGGACATGAATGCAGTCTCGAAAGATCGCTAGCGTCGTGCCGACGGAGCAGGGCGTCAAGGCGATCCGCGCGCCTCGCCAGCTCAGGGCGCGTGCGCCGCGGGCGAGGGTGCAGTGGTCGGCGCAGCGTCGGCGGTCGAAACCGTCGTTCCGCCATCGTTCG
>CBIHQZ010000530.1:0-5438 GCA_966212315.1 uncultured Myxococcales bacterium | reverse complement strand
ACGCGCAGCCCCGGTTCAGCCTCGGTGGGAATGACCGCTTCCCAGCCCGGCGGCATGACGGGCGGGGCCCACGCGAAGAGCCAGCGCGCGTCGCGCGGCGCGAGATTCACACAGCCGTGTGAGTGAACGGTGCCGAATCGATCGTGCCAGTACGCGCCGTGCAGCGCCTGATCGTCGTGGAAGAACATCACCCACGGCACGCGTTCGACGCTGTAGACGTGCGTCGCGGTGTCGAGCGTGTCGCTGTCGGCGTTCGACATGTCCGTCGTCGCGAGCTTCACCCACACCCGGTATTCGCCGCGTCCGGTGGGATGCGCGGAGGCGCCCGACGAGACGAGGGTCGTGTAGACGGGGCGAGTTCCTTCGAACGCGACCAGGATCTGACGGCGCAGATCGATGTCGACCCAGCGCTCGTCGGTGGCGAGATCGGCGGGCGGTGACACCGCGGCGACGCGTCGAAGCGCGCTCGCGGGGAGCCATCCTTCGTCGACTCGCAAGAGTTCGTGCCCGCGCAGTGCGACCGACTCGCGCACGTGCACCGCGCTGCGGGCGGCGATGGTGTGGGCGTTGCGCGAACCGTGTGCGCGGGCGGCTTCTTCGGCGGTCGGCCATGCGAACGCGGCGCGCATCACGAAGCCCATCGCGTCGGCGCTCTCGCTCGCGTCGTAGTTCGCGCCGACCCATCCCGAGGCGCGTGCGAAGTGCACGTCGTGAGCAGCGATCCAGCGTCCGCTCGCGGTGTGAACGTAGCTCTGTCCGCCATGACGTTCGCTGCGATCGACGGCCACCGCCATGCCGCGTTCGAGTTCCTCGGCCCAGTCTTCGTTGTCGGCGTCGTCGAAGCTCCGGTACGTACGCACGCCCGAATACGCTGCGAACGCGTACTCGTACGGGAGGAGTTCGTCGACGCTGGTCAGCGGATACGCGCGCGTGCTCGGTGGATCACCGACGAGCCGTGCTGCCGCGGCACACACCCATGCGTTCGTGCCGACGCGGATCCAGTGGGTGGTGCAGCCATCGCCGAGCGCGGCTTCGAGTGCGGGGAGTCTCGCATCTCGGGCGGCCGCTCCGCGCCGTGCGCTGTTTGCATCGGGGCGCGCGCGAATGATCTCGCCGCTGCGCACGATGAGCAGCGATCGAACGTTCTCGGGAAGCACGACGCCATCGCGCGCATCGAGTTCGCGTGCCGCGGCATCTTGTTGCGCGTGCGCGAGCGGGGCGACCGCGACGAGTGCGAGAGCCGTCGTGACGAACGTGCCGCGGATCACGGCGGAATCGTAGCGTGCGGTGCCGAACGCGTTCCAGTTTGCGGTGGACTTCGCTCGGCGAGGCGAAGGACGCCATCGGCGCGGTGTGCGTGGTTCGACAAGCTCACCATGAGAAGCAGGACGCGGTGAGAAGCAGAACGCCCTCAGCGATCGCGTCACGCCGCGCCAGCGCGATCGCCGTTCTTTCCGGTCATCCTGAGCGAAGCGCCGAGTCTTCGAGGTGCGAAGTCGAAGGACGCCATCGCGGATCCCTCAGAAGCGGAGCACCCTCGTGCAGCGCCGTCGAGATCGCATCAATTCCGTTCGCCCTCTCTGACCTTCGACTCCATCGTCAGCAGCCACTCCTTGTTCGGCAGCCCACCCGCGTAGCCCGTCAGTGAGCGATCGCCGCCGATGACGCGATGACACGGCACCACGATCGAGAGCGGGTTGCGCGCGTTGGCAGTGCCGACTGCCCGCACCGCGCGCGGACGGCCGATGGTCTGTGCGATCGCTGCGTACGTCGTGGTGGTGCCGTAGGGAATCGCGGCCAGTGCGCGCCACACGTCCCGCTGAAACGCGGTGCCGTTCGGTGCGAGCGCGAGGTCGAACGAGGTTCGCTCACCCGCGAAGTACGCATCGAGCTGCGCGCGAACGTCCGCGAACGCGCTTCCGTCTTCGATGGCACCGTCGGGGATCGCCCTCTGTGCATGGCGTTCGCCGTCGAAATAGATGCCGCGCAACGCGAACCCCGAATCATCGCGCAGGCCGACCAGCAGCAACGGACCGACCGGTGTCGCGATGCGTGTGTAGCAAATGGAACTCGCTTCGATCGTCATGGTTCTCGACTCCTTCATCGTGCACCGGTCTCTTCCGACAGCCCCGTCCAGAGATGCGCCGCTGCATACGCTCGCCACGGCCGCCACGCTTCCGCGCGCGCCTCGCACGCCGCGGTCGAGATCCCGCCGAGCGCTTTGCGCAAACCGAGATCGCCCGCGGGAAACGCGTCGGGCCAGCCGAGCGCGCGCATCTCGATGTACTGCGCGGTCCACGGTCCGATGCCGGGAATCGCGAGCAATGCTTCGCGCGTCTTCATCGGGTCGGCGCCGCGATCGAGCGCAACGGCGCCATCGGCGACCGCGCGCGCGAGTGCGATCACCGTGCGCGCACGCGCCCCCGTGAGTCCCGTCGCCACCAGCGTCTCTTCGCGAGCCCCGGCGAAGCGCGCCGCGTCGGGCCATGCGAACGTGGCGTCCTCCGAACCAGTTCGTCCCGGCAATCGCACGCCGAGTTTCGCGACGAGTCGCCCGGTGATGGTGAGAGCGCCGCGTACGCTGATCTGCTGACCGACCACCGCGCGGACAGCCCACTCGAACGGCTCGAACGCACCCATCACGCGAAGCGCAGGACGTGCTGCGACGCGCTTTGCGAGAAGCGCGTCGCGAGACAGATGCGCGCCGATGACGGTGGGGTCGGCGTCGGTGTCGAACATGCGCCGTGTCCTCGCCGCGATGTTCATCAACGACGGTGCGAGCGACGACGAAACCTCGAGCACGATCGCATCGCGTCCTCGCGCCGCATGGATCGACACGACACCGACCGCGCCGTTCAATGCCACCACGCGCCGATACCTGTCGCCGTCGAACGCTTCCACCCCCGGCACTGCTCGCGCGCGCAGAAAGCCGAACGCGCTCGTCGCGTCGAACGGTGCGCGCACATCGAGCATCACGCGGAGGGCCTCACCCTTCGCGGCGGCGGTGCCCTGCGGACGACGCACATCCGTCGGTGTCATCCCCTGGCTCGCGCGATACGCGTCGTTGAATCGCCGCACGCTCGCGAAGCCACTCGCGAACGCGATCTCGGTGATCGGCAGCGACGTGCCGAGTAGAAGCTCGCGCGCCAATGCGATGCGTTTCGAGAGCGCGAGTTCGATCGGGCCGACGCCGAGTTCGTCCTGCATCACGCGCCGCAGGTGACGCGCGCCCACGCCCAGGTCCTCGGCCAACTGCTCGACGCTCGCTTGATTGAGCGCGCCTTCGTCGATCTTTCGCGCCGCGACGGACACCAATCGCGACACCGCATCGACACTCGACTGACCGGGCGCGCGCTCGGGCCGGCAGCGAAAGCATGCGCGGAAGCCGGCGCGTTCGGCGACAGCCGCGTGCGCGAAGAACTCGCAACGATCACGACCGGGGGTGCGCGCGCGGCACACCGGCCGGCAATAGATCCCGGTGGTCTTTACGCCCACGAAGAACGCGCCGTCGAAGCGGGCATCGTGCGCGACGAGCGCGCGGTAGCAGACGTCGGGATCGAGGTTCACGGAGACGTATGTAGTGCGGCGCGAGGGGGACGGCTGGCCATTTTCGGACATCGAAGCAAAGTCGTGGTCGACACCCATGACTCGCGGCGCGACGCGGTGTCGCACCCGCTCACGTCGACCCCCTTCGACGGAATCCTGACGTCCGTGTCGCGGTTCGTGCGCCACTACGGCACGCCATTCATGCGACGCACTCGCAACGGCGCGGGGTTAGCCGCGGCACACGCGGTGCTAATGCCGAGCATCGATGCACCGCGCTCATCGTTCGTCTTCACGGCTCGTGTTCGTCGGAGCCCTTCTCGCAACGCCTTGCGCGATGGCCCTTCCGCAGGCCGAAGGCGCTAATCCAGCCGGTTCGGCCGCTCCATGGACGGCCTCGCAACCGACGCCTCAGCCTGCGACGACGAGTCCGCAACAACAGTCGCAGCAGCCACCCGACACGACCTCGCCCGTCGCGATGGAGCAGGTGCAGCCGATCTACGTCGACGAGAACGGGCAGCCGATCGCGCCCCCCGTCGAACAACCGCCAATGCTCTACGTCGATCCCGGCCCGCCCACGCCGCGTCCGCCGCCGGACCTGCACGGGATGATCGGCGTGCACGTCGACTTCAACGTCTTCCAGGCCTCGCCGTATCGCACCGCATCACGCGCGTGGGGCTACGACGCGTTCGGGAGTTCGGTCGGCGTCGCGATCGACGGCGGCTACCATCTTCATCGCGCGATCCTGCTCGGCGCGCGTCTCGGAGTCGCGAGTGCGGACGGGGGCGCGTCGGCATTCGATCGCGAGCGACTCTCGCTCACCACGTTCGACTTCGACGGCATCGCACGCGTCGGCTATCCGCTGCGACTCGGCCGCGGCGACTGGATCTTCTTCCCGGGATTCCAACTCGAACTCGGCGGGCTCTACGCGCTCACATCGCTTCGCTCGCAGCATGCGAGTGCGGTTGTTCCGCGCGCGGCGGCGGTGGGTGTCTTCGCGTTCTCGTCGAAGCACATCGGGGTCGGTCTTCGCCTGGGCTATCAGTACGCGTGGTGGAACAACGCGGCCGGGAGTGGCGCGGATCTGTCGCTGTCGGGTCTCGTCGTCGGACTCGGGATCGAGGTGCGGTTGTGATGTCTTCGAAGTCCCTGATCGCGCTCGCCACGCTCACCACCACGATGCTCGCGGGATGTCCGTGTTACACGGGCTCGCCCTTTGCCGAGTGGCACTTCGAGAGCGATTGCCCCGACGCACTCTGCGGCTTCACCGCCAGCAACGGAACGGCCGAACGCGTCGATGCCATCGCGCCCGGCGAGCACGCGCTCCGCTTGTCTGCGGGGACCAGCGTCGATCGCGCGCTCATGCAGGTCGTGCCGCCCGCGCAGACGCGCCAGTCGGTGTCGGTGAATCTCGTGGCGCGCTGCGAAGCGAACTCGTCGCTGCACTTCACCGTGTTGATCAGCGAGACCCGCTCGAGCGACGCCGCGTTCTCGATGCCGAACCTTCGCACGGTGCAGGGAACCATCGTGCCCGGCGAGCAGTGGTCTGCCGGATCGCTGCAAATCGTGTCGAATGCACAGACCAGTAGCGCGGTGACGTCGTCGACGATCGTGTCGCTTCAGATCACCGCCGACAGCGCCGGCGCGTGCGCAGTGGACGACGTCTCCATCGCGCTCGAGACAGGCGGGTACTGTTCGTGAAGCTGACCACCTCACCCCCGCTGCCGCGCGCCCCTCTCCCTCCGACGCCACCGCGCGGACCGGTGACGCAGGCGTCGTCGAAAGAGGGGCTGGAACGATGGCGGCGTGAGGGGAGTGCCGGCAGCGAGGTGTACGAGCGCAGAGGCGTCGAGCGCGCATTGCGTCGCGTCTGGCACGAATGCGATCTGCATCGG
>CBIHQZ010000529.1:0-5476 GCA_966212315.1 uncultured Myxococcales bacterium | reverse complement strand
TGAGTTGTCATAAACAATGCAACTAAGCAGGACCGTCCCCTTTTGAACAATGCAACTAAGCAGGACCGTCCCCGTTTTCCCACTGCGAGTAGGATCGCCGGAGGAGCGAGCAACTCCGACATCGTACGGAGACGGGCGTCGCCTCGACGTGGACACCTCGCACCCAGCGAGCAACGCTTCGCGCGCGGGACCATGGCGAAGGACGACGCCACCGAAAAACGCATCGACCGAGGCGCTCTTCCAACGCGCGCTGCACGGGTGCATCAGCAGCACGATCGACGACGAGTCGTATTGGGCGGCGATCCACGCGCTTCAACGCTGCGCACCGGACCACGTCTGGGCTCTGGTGGCACCCCGTGCGGTCGACACCGATCCACGAGTGCGAAGCGCTCGTGCCCGATGTGCTTCGGTACGTCGGAGGACGCGAGCGCCCGCTCGTCGAGCAGACCGTGCGCCTCCTCGAGAAGATGCTCGAAACCGAGGGTGCGGCTTCCGCGATCAGAGCCATCGCAACTGCGTTCGTCGACCTGCAACATCCGGCTGCGATCGACCTGTTAAGTCCGTTCGCGAAGCATCCGGATGCGACAGTGCGAATGTCGGTCATCCACGGGGTCCTGCCCATTGCGAGGATGGCGATTCCCGAACTCGTCCTCCGATCCGCGGACGAACGCGACGACGTCCGGAACTGGGCGACGTTCGGTCTCGGCTCGCAGCTCGGGGAGCGCGGAGATCCCGACCTCGTCGACACGAGCGAGATCCGAGATGCGCTTGTCGCGCGGCTAAGTGATCGTCATGCCGAGACGCGCGCGGAGGCGGTGCTGGGGTTGGCGGTGGGTGGTGATGAACGCGCGCTTCCTGTCATCGCGGAAGAGATCGAACGCGGGGCCGAGTGGACGCACTACGTCGAAGCGGCGGAGTTGCTCGCCGACGCGCGGCTCCATCCGGCGCTCGTGAAGGCGGCGGCGGCGGGGAAGGTGCCCGCCGATGTGACGAAGGCGATCGCGGCGTGTGATCCGCGAACGGCGAAGTGACGGACGGTCGCGCGCCTGCGGTTCACACGTCACCGCCTGGACCATCCCGTCCGACTCACGTGCGTGAAAGCACGGACTCGATGCGCGACCGGATCTGAGCGCAGGCGTTGTCTTTGGCCAGCGCCTCGCGCTCGCCGATCGCTTCGATCAATTGCCGCAACACGACGACATGCTCGTCGAAAGGCGCTTCGTCGGTCGGCTCCCACGATTCCAGCATGAATGGCGCCACGTCGCCGATGAACGCATCGAACTGCTCGATCGCCCGCGCAACATCACCGACCTGCCCCGCGCACCGACCGGACCACATCATCGCGTTTCCGACGAGGTCGTGTCGGTGACCGAGGGCTCGGGTCGTGATCCGACCGTGGAGATCCGCAGCGGCATCCTCGTGGACGTGATCGCCGACCTCGCGGAATAGTCGACCGAGGGCCTCGCTCGCGTCCGCGAGCGCGATCGCATCGAACCACAACGCAGATCCCGCATCGGCAAAGCGACGTTCGCCGAGTGCATCGATGCACCGCTCGTTGGCGTGGGAGATCAAGGTACCGACGCGCATCAACACCGTCCGTCGGACGCCGTCCGACGCGTTTCCGCGTACCGTGCACGTCGCGAGCGAAGTGAGGCGTTGCACAACTTCGATCGACGTTGCCGAGGACGCACCATCACCCCGCGCGTCGACTGCATTGCAGAACAGGGCCGCAGCTTCGGACTCCGCCGCCGTCGCGGACGACGCAAACTCCTGCGCGCGACACGACGCGAGTGCGTCGTGCAACGAGCCTTGCGACAACAGCTCGCATAGCCGCGTCCATGCATCGGAACCGTCGCTGGTGACGGCCGGCGCGCCGACCTCGCCGCGCGCGCGTCGGTACGCGATCAGTGCCACCGGGTCCTTGGTCGCATCGGGCCTGTTGCCGGGATGCGATGTCTTCGCGCGAACGAGCCCGCCGCCGACTCGATCGATGGCGACTCGCGCGTCGTCGAACGAGAGCGCGAATCGACGCGTGAGCCCGACCACCAAGGTGGTCCGATCGATGCGATCGTTCTGTCGGGTCAGCACGAAGTCGACCAACTCGTCGAGCGTTCGGCCAGGCGCGACGCGGAGTGAAAGGTCGTCCGTGAAGGCTGCGTTCTCGTCGTCGCGGGGGTTCATTCGGTCCTCGGTCTCGAGGCGATCGCGGCAAGCGCGGCGAACGTCACGGGGCCCCCACCGTGGCGTCGCGCACGACCCCGCGCAAGCTGCGAGTCGCCGGCACGCGGTTGGAGAAGGTTCGCTCCGGTAGATCGTCAACCGGACATTTCACATCCCGCCTTCGCGCCCGCTGTTCGTCGACGCGAAGTGGATGCCCTCCGGATTTCCGCCCGGTGTGAAGGGCACGACCGCGTACGCGATGGGATGACTCGGAACGAGCCGCCCGAACCGCGTACCCTCCCCTTGCCGTGTCCGTCACATCGCTCTTCGTCTCCGGCTACCGATCCATCCGCGAACTCGAGGTGCCGCTCGCGCGCGTGAACGTCGTCGTCGGCGCGAACGGCGTGGGCAAGTCGAACCTCTATCGTTCGATGTTCCTTCTTCACGCGGCCGCGCACGGACAGCTCGCGCGCACGCTCGCCGACGAAGGCGGCATGCCCTCCGTACTCTGGGCGGGTACGCGCAAGGAAGGGCCCGTTCGCGTCACGCTGCGCGTCTGCGTCGACCCGCTCTGGTACGAGCTTTCGTGCGGCCTCCCGGTGATCAGCCCCGGGGCCGGTTCGATGTTCGTGCTCGATCCGCTCGTGAAAGAAGAGCGCGTATGGGTGCTCGAGGGGAAGCGCCGCATCGTGCTGATGGAGCGCGGCAACAACTCGGCGATCGTGCGCGATGCCGACGGCGCGCGTGTGCAGTACCCCGCGTCGATCGATCAGGCCGAGTCGCTCCTCTCGCAGATCTCGGATCCGCACCGGTATCCCGAGCTGTCGGCGCTGCGTCAGGAGTTCTCCGCGTGGCGCTTCTATCACCAGTTCCGAACCGACCCGGACTCGCCGCTGCGCCAGCCTCAGGTCGGGGTGCGAACCTTCGCGCTCTCGCACGACGGTCGTGATCTCGCGGCTGCGTTGCGAACGATCGAAGAGAACGGCGACGGTCCGGCGCTTCATCGCGCGATCGCGTCTGCGTTCCCGGGCACGAGCCTCGAACTCGACGGCACCGACGCGCGCTTCCAGGTGCGGCTGCGGATGCCCGGCATGCAACGCGCGCTCGACCCGCGCGAGTTGTCCGACGGAACGCTTCGCTATCTCTGTCTCGTCGCGGCACTGCTCTCGCCGAGACCGCCGCGCATGATCGCGCTGAACGAACCGGAGACGAGCCTCCATCCCGATCTGCTCGTCCCCCTCGGACGGCTCGTCGCGGAGGCCGGCTCACGCGGACAGGTGTGGGTGACGACGCACGCGGCAGCGCTTTCGGAATCGATCGCGACGGCCGCGAACATCCGGCCGATCCGATTGGTGAAGGCCGGCGGCGCGACGGAGATCGCGATGGATGCGCGCGCGGACGAGGAGGACTGAGGGTTCGTGGGAGAACCAGGTGATGGGCGGCTCGTCGACAGCAGACGAAACGAACAAGCAGCAGGCCGTGCTCGCGCCGACGGATACCGACGCACAACGGCTCCCGGTGGAACTGCAGCACATCATCAGTGGGACGAACCTCACCTCGGATTGGCCGTTTGCGTATCAGTGGGCGTTCGGATCGACGACCGGCGCGCTCCCTGCGCGACGCGTACTGCGCGCGTCCGATGGAACGGCGCTCGTCGGACCGATCGAGGTGTAGTTGATCCAAGCGGACGGAAGCACCGCGACGATGTACACGATGCAGCACGCAGGGCTCACGACCGCGGTGCGTGACTACGCGGCCGACGTTCTCGCGCGGTGAGATCTCAGTCGCGGAATCCGGGCCGCTCGCGATCGAGCTTTCGCAGCAGCCCGGGCCACGCGAGCCCGCCGCCCATCCCCTTGGTGACAGCTGCGACGTTGGCTTTCACACCCTGAACGATCTGCGTCGCAACGGAGACGAGTTCACGCCCGCTCGATTGCGCGAGCAGTTGCACTTCGCACGCGCGCTGCAGGTTGTACATCGCGAGGAAAGCGTCCGGAATCGTCGGACCCACGGTGAGAAGCCCGTGGTTGCGCAGGATGAGTGCGGTGCTCTCGCCGAGATCGTGCTGCAGGCGCGGCTTCTCGTCGTCGCGAAGGGCGATGCCTTCGTAGCCGTGATAGCCGACCGACGCGAGCGCGATGGTCGCCTGCTGCGAGATCGGCAACAGCCCTTCTTTCTGCGCCGACACCGCGACGCCCGCGGGCGTGTGCGTGTGCAGAACGCACGTCACGTCTTCGCGCGCTGCATGAATCGCGCTGTGGATCACGAAGCCCGCCGGGTTCACCGGGTATGGGTTCTCGCCGATCTTGGCGCCGTGCGTGTCGACCTTCACGAGGCTCGACGCCGTGATCTCGTCGAAGAACATCCCGTATGGGTTGATGAGGAAGTGATGCTCCGGTCCGGGAATGCGCGCAGAGATATGCGTGAACACCAGGTCGTCCCATCCGAAGAGAGCGACGAGTCGGTAACACGCGGCGAGGTCGATCCGGAGTTGGCGTTCGGCGTCGGAGTAGCTCATGCGCGGATCGTCGCACGATGTCGCACCGGCTATTGGTTTGCGATCGGGCCCTACGCCTTCGCGGGTTTGCGCAACAACGCGACCAATCGCTCCGTAGCGCGGAAGCCCACCGACTCGTAGACGCGCGCCGCGTGATAGTTCGCGTCGGCCGCCATCACGAGCGTCGACATTCGTTCGTCGACAAGCGCGCGCTGCGCGACTTCGTATACGAGCGTCGAGCACGCGCCCTGGCGTGCGAACGCGGGATCGGTTCCCACGAGTTGGAATCGTCCGACCGTTCCGATGTCGCCGGTCGGCACCTTCACGATGCCGAGCACGGCCGCCATCACGCCGTCGATGCGCGCGGCGTACCACTGCCCGAGCGAGCGATCCTGCATGGCGCGATAGCGGGTGAGCTGCCGGGCCACGAACCGTTGCAACTCTTCGAGCGTCCCGCTTCGTCGCGCGCCGAATGCGTTGGTGAGCACGCGCGCGGCGTCCGCCCAGTGTTCGTCGGTCGCGATCGCGTCGACCGTAACGTCGCCGTTCATGCGCGCCGGTCGAACGACCTCGGTCGTGGTGAGGACGGTGCCTTCGTCGATCGCGAACCCTGCGCGAACGAACGGCTCGAGGTCGTCACCGCATGCGCCATCGGGACGATCCCATGCGAGCAACGTCGCGCGAGCGGTCGGGAACTCGCGCGTGAAGTCCGCGAGCCACGAGTCGGACGCGTCGAGTGAACTCGCGAGCGCGTGCGGCGGCTCGGGATACAGCAAGAAGTTCCCCCACCAGAACCCCGGATTACTCGGCGTTCGGAGC
>CBIHQZ010000528.1:0-5484 GCA_966212315.1 uncultured Myxococcales bacterium | reverse complement strand
TTGCCGTTCGTGTTGACGTACATGTTGTTGTACGTGCCGCTGAAGAAGTGCAGCCCCGACGGGAATGCTGCTGTGATCGGGATCGACGCCGACGATCCGTCGTCGTTCGGCGAAAGGCACGCCGTACCGTAGCCGGCGGCGCCGCCGAAACCATTGATGAGCGCTGGAGCCTGCGCGCGTGCCTCGCGCGGTGTGGCAGTGGCGAGTAACGCGACCGCAATTGCGGCAACGAGAGAACGAACGACGCCTGAGCGTTTCATCGGAGCACCTCGGAGTCAGCGAGCACGCGCGGAGGATCGCCGCGCAAGAACGACGGGTGCGTCGATTGTATGCGCGTGGACCTCGTCCCGACGAGGGGGTTCTCGTCAGATACTCGCACGCTCGCTCACCAGGGTGCCGACTTGTAGTCCTTGAAGAACTGCCCGTACGGGTGTTCGCCGGTGAGTTGGCCGACGAAGACGGGATCGCAGATTCGCGCAGCACCATCGACGATGTCGAGCGGCGGCTGGAACCCCATTTCGGCCTTGCGCACCGCGTGGATCGCGGGGTCTTCGTCGGTGACCCAGCCGGTATCCACCGCGTTCATGAAGATTCCATCGCGCGCGTAGTCGGTCGCCGAGGTCCGCGTCATCATGTTGAGCGCGGCCTTCGCCATGTTCGTGTGCGGGTGGCGATCGGTCTTCTTCGCGCGATAGAACTGACCTTCCATCGCGGAGACGTTGACGATGTGCTTGTCGCCGGTGCGATGCCGAAGCATGAGCGGCTTCAGGCGCGCGTTGAGAATGAACGGCGCGATCGCATTCACGAGATGCACTTCGAGCAGTTCGGGGGTGTCGACTTCGGCGAGGGTCAACCGCCAGCTGTTCACCGCGCGCAGGTCGACTTGCTGCAGGTCTTGATCGAGCTGCCCGACCGGGAAGATCGCGTCGGCCGGGGTGAAGTCTTCGTCGAGAAAGCGCAGTTGCGAGAGCTGCGCCGAGTGCGCGAGCCCTGCACCTTCGCGCATCGGTGCGTTGCGTGCGCTGAGCGAGAGGTCCCTCGAGCTGCCGCCATCGAGTCGCGACACCAGTGATTCGTGGGAGGCGAGCACGTCGCGCTGCGGCGCGGGAAGTTCTTCGAACGGGCGGGTCTCGTGTTCGACGAGATGCGCGTAGAACCCCGGCGGACGACGCACGGTCTGACACGCATTGTTGATGATGAAGTCGAGTCGCTCTTCGCGTTCGTTCAGAAAGCGGGTGAACAGTTCGACGCTCGGCGCGTGGCGCAGGTCGAGCCCGTGGATGGACAGTCGCGACGCGAACGTTTCGAAGTCGGGTTCCTGCGCGTAGCGATGTGCCGCGTCGCGCGGAAAACGCGTGGTGACGATCACGCGTGCGCCCGCGCGCAACAGCATGAGGCCCGCGTGGAAACCGATCTTCACGCGCGCCCCCGTGACGAGCGCGGTGCGCCCATGGAGCGGCGCGGTCTGCGTGCGCTTCGCGTGATTGAAGTCGCCGCATGACGCGCACATCGAGTCGTAGAAAAAGTGCAGCTTCGTGAAAGGCTGTTTGCAGATGTAGCAAGCGCGCGCGTTGCGCAGCTCGGGATTCTCGTCGCTCTCGGTCTCGGGCGACGGCAACACCCAGCGCGGTTGATACACCGCGGCCTTGCGCGCATCACGGAGCGCGGTGCGCTCGAGCGACGTGCGATCGGCAGCGCGATCGGCGTCGCGTTCGATCCTGCGGAACGCCTTGTTCATGCGCCGCAGTTCGTCGCGCTCGGGACGCGAGAGACGGCCGGCCGCCATGAGTAGCGCGCGACGGGTGGGCTCATCGAGCGCAGTGAGGCGCGCGCGATCGGCGGCGAGCGCGTTCAACACGCGAACCGCGTGCGCGATGTCGTCGGACGAAACGGTCACGTGCGCATCGGGTTCGATGCGTGCGTTCGTTTTCGTAGCGGGCTGCTGGAAATCGTCGGGTGTGTCGGAAGGCATGGGCCCGTGCGGGACATAGCACGAGCCCGTGACGCGAGACCGTTCAGCTCACGCGTTCGAAGAGACCCGCGGCGCCCATGCCGCCGCCGATGCACATCGTGACGATCGCGAAGCGACCATTGCGACGCTCGAGTTCGGCGAGCGCGGTGGCCGTGAGCTTCGCACCCGTGCAGCCGAGCGGATGGCCGAGCGCGATCGCTCCGCCATTGATGTTGAGCTTCTCGTCCGGGATCTCGAGCTGCCCCTGGCAGTAGACGGCCTGGCTCGCGAACGCCTCGTTCATCTCGATCACGTCGATGTCCTTGATGGACAGCTTGTGCTTCGCGAGCAGCTTCCTCACCGCGGGAACCGGGCCGATGCCCATGATCTCCGGCGGAACGCCCGCGACCTGGAACCCGCGGAAGTACGCGAGCGGCTTGATGCCGAGCGTCTTTGCCTTCTCGGCACTCATCACCACCGCGGCAGCTGCGCCGTCGCTGAGCGGCGAGCTGTTGCCTGCGGTGACGGAACCCTTCGCGTTGAAGACCGGCTTGAGCGCCGAGAGCTTCTCCGCCGTGGTGTCGGCGCGCACGAACTCGTCCTTGTCGAACGTCGCCGCGATGCGCTCGTGCTTGCCGTTTTCGACCGCGTAGCGAACCGCCTGCACAGGAACGATCTCGCTGAACTTCCCCTCGGCCTGCGCTCTCGCCGCCTTCTGATGGCTGCGTGCCGCGAACGCGTCCTGTGCTTCGCGCGTGATGCCGAACTTCGACGCCACGAGTTCCGCCGTCACGCCCATCGGCGTGTAGACGGCCGGGTACTTGTCCATCACTTCGGGGCTCGCACTGAGCTTGTTGCCGGTCATCGGCACCATGCTCATCGACTCGACGCCACCCGCGATGACGACATCGACCGATCCGAACGCAACGCGCTCGGCGGCCTGTGCGATCGCCTGCAGACCCGAGCTGCAGAAGCGATTGATCGTGAGTGCGCTGGTCTCGATGGGGAGTCCGCCGAGAAGCCCGATCGGGCGCGCGATGTTCAAACCCTGCTCGCCTTCAGGCATCGCGCATCCCATCACGAGGTCGTCGACCTCGCTGGGCTTCAGGCCCGGGACCTTTGCGAGGAGCGCGCGGATCACCTGCCCCGCGAGTTCATCGGGGCGGGTGAGTGCGAGCGCGCCCTTGTGTGCGCGACCGACAGCGGAACGAACAGCGGCTGCAATGACGACGTCTGCCATGGTGGATCTCCAGTGAACGATTTGCAGTGAAGGGACTTCGCGCTGTCGTGCGTTAGTTCCGCAGCGGCTTGTTGTTCATGACCATGTACTGCATGCGCTCTTGCGACTTCGGTTCGCCGCAGAGCGAGACGAAGGCCTCGGCCTCGAGTTCGAGCATGCGTTCCTCGGTGACCGGCGCCTGTCCGCCGTCGATTCCGCCGCAGAGCACGTTGGCGAGCTTGGTCGCGATGAGCGCGTCGTGTTCGCTGGCTTGTCCGGTCTGCACCAGCGTCGCGACCATCATCTTCAACGTCGCGATGCCGCTGTCGCCGGGGAGCTTGTAGGCCCGCGGGCTCGGCGCGTGATAGCCCGCTTCGGCGAGGCCGATCGCGCGGCGCTTCGCTTCGTGGAACAGGCGCGCCTTGTCGAACGACACGCCGTCGGTCTTGCGGAAGTAGCCGAACTCCTGCGCTTCGACCGCGCTCGTTGCCACGCGTGCAAGCGCGATGTTCTTGAACACCTGCGTGACCGCTGCGTACGGATCGAACTGCATCCCGTCGGGGACGTTCTCCATCGCGCGCCACACGAGATTCATGCAGCCGCCGCCGGCCGGGATGAGCCCGACTCCGACTTCGACCAGACCCGCGTAGGTCTCCGCCGCGGCCTGCACGTTGTTCGCGCCGAGGCACACTTCGAGACCGCCACCGAGCGCCATGCCGAAGGGCGCGGCGACGACGGGGACCTTGCTGTACTTCATGCGCTGCGTGCCGCGCTGGAGTTCACCCGCGAGCTTGCGGATGTCTTCCCACTGGCCTTGCATGGCAGCACCGACGACGAGAAAGAGATTCGCGCCGACCGCGAAATGATCGCCTTCGTTGAAGAGCACCAGCGCGCGCGCGTCGTTCTCCGCACGCTCGACCGCGGTGTGGATCATCGCAATGACGTCCGGATCGATGGTGTTCGCCTTGCTCTTGAACGTGAGCGCGAAGACGCCGTCGCCGGTGTCGGCGAGATACGCGCCGTCGTTCTCCGCGATGGTCTTCGTCTTCACCGACGAGTACGCACGCGTGCGCGGATCGATCTCCTGCGACTTGTACGCGTTCGCCTTCGGATCCCAGATCTTGCCGCCCTCGGCGTAGAAGCTCTTCGCGCCCGCGGCCTTCATCTTCTTGATCCACTCGGGGAGCGCGATGCCGTCCTTCTCCATCCGCGCGACCGAGTCCTGGAATCCGATCGCGTCCCACGTCTCGAACGGGCCGAGTTCCCAGTTGTAGCCCCACTTCATCGCGTCATCGATCGCGACGAGGCTGTCGGTGATCTCACCCACGCGGCGCGCGGTGTACGCGAGCGTCTTGGAGATGGTCTTCCACGCGAACGAGCCGGCAGCACTCGTGTCCGCCACCAGCTGCTTCACGCGATCGCGCGTGTCCTCGGTCCCCTTCAGCGCTTTGGTTGCCGCCTTGATCTCGGGATTCTGCTTCTTCGCGCGGTATTCACCGGTGCGCGGGTCGAGCGTCTCGATGTCCTTGCCGGCCTTGCGGTAGAAGCCGCCCTTCGTCTTGTCACCGAGCTGCTTCTTCTCCGCCATCGTGCGGATGAACGCCGGCACCTTGAAGATGTCGCGCTCTTCGTCCTCGGTGAGCGACGCGTAACAGTTGTCCGCGACGTGCACGAACGTGTCGACGCCGACGATGTCCGCGGTGCGGAACGCGGCGCTCTTCGGGCGTCCCATCGGCTCGCCCGCGAGTGCGTCCACGTCTTCGGGCTCGAGTCCGTCGGCGAGCATCTGATGGATCGCGGCCATCATCGAGTAGGTGCCGATGCGATTGCCGATGAAGTTCGGCGTGTCCTTTCCGACGACGATGCCCTTGCCGAGCACGTCTTCGCCGAAGCGGGTGATTCGATCCATCACATCGCGACGCGTCTCGGGGCCGGCCACGAGTTCGAGCAGCTTCATGTAACGAACGGGATTGAAGAAGTGCATCACGAGGAAGTGCTCTTTGAACGCTGCGCTGCGTCCCTGGAGCATTTCCGAGATGCGAAGGCCGGACGTGTTCGACGCGACCACGGTCTCGGGTCCGATGATGGATTCGAGCTTCGCGAAGAGCGATTGCTTCGCCTCCATCTTCTCGATGATCGCTTCGATCACGAGGTCGCAGTCCTTCAGCTTCGCGAGGTCGTCTTCGAAGTTGCCGACCTGCACGTGAATCGCGCGCGACGGATGGAAGAAGAGCGCGGGGCGATTCTTGAGCGCCTTCTCGAGGCCGCCGGCCGAGAAGCGATTGCGCGCGGCGGGGTCCTTCTTCTCGGCGTC
>CBIHQZ010000527.1:0-5485 GCA_966212315.1 uncultured Myxococcales bacterium | reverse complement strand
AGCCACCAGAAGCTGCCGACGAAACGCGAGGTCGCGATGAGCACCTGCGTGTACCAGGGGAGGGCCTTCTTGAAGTCTTCGAAGATCGCGCTGACCTTCGGCACCACCACGACCATCATCACGCCGATGATCACGATGCCGAACACCGCCATGAACGCCGGGTAGGCGAGGGCGCCGACGATCTTGTTCTTCAGCTTGAGCTGGTTCTCGGTGAAGTCCGCCAGGCGCGCGAGAACGGCTTCGAGATTGCCCGAGGCCTCGCCCGCTTGAACCATGTTCACATAGAGGTTCTCGAAGAATTTCGGGTGCTCCTCGAGGGCCTTGGCGAACGAGATGCCTTCGCGCACACGCTCGGCGACCTGCGTGAATGCTTCGCGCAGTTGCTCATGCTCGATCTGCTCGACCAGCGCGTTCAGCGACTCGGTGAGCGGCACGCCGGCCTTGAGCAACGTGGCGAGCTGACGCGTCGAGATCGCGATCGCCTGCGTCGGACTCGACGCGAGTTGCTTGATGCGACCGAACCAGCGCGCGAACGTCGGGGCCGAGCCGCCGCCTTCTTCGACCGCGGCCGCGCCGCGCTTGCCAGGCTTCGCGCCGGGCGTTGCACGAGCAGCACCTTCGGCGAGCTGCTTCGCCTCTTCGAGATAGATCCCCTTCTTGCGCAGCAACTGCCGCGCGGTCTTCACGCTGTCGGCGTCGATCGTTCCGCGAACGGTGCGACCCTTCTCGTTGACTCCGGTGTACGCGAAGACGCTCATCCGGCGTCATCCTGCGTTGCGGCGAGGACTTCTTCGACGGTGGTGTGACCTTCGAGCACCTTGCGCGCGCCGTCGTCGCGAAGCGTGTCCATGCCCTCTTCGATGCCGGTGCGGCGGATCGAGACCGAGTCACTGTTCTTGAGCACGTGTGCACGTACTGCGTCGGTGACGAGCAGAAGCTCGTAGATGCCCGTTCGCCCCTGGTAGCCGGTCCCCTGGCACTCGGAGCAACCCTTGGCGCGGTAGAGCTGCGCGCGATGTCCCAGCACGATCGCGTCCGCCACCTGTGCGGCCGGTGATCCGCCGAACGCACCGCGCCCGTAGCGTGTCCTCTCGCGTGCGAGTCGCGCGGTCAGTCGAACGCGGTCGAGACCGAGACGCGCCAGGTCGTTCTCGCGTCCCTCGTAAGCCTCTTTGCAATTCGGGCAGAGCACGCGAACGAGACGCTGGGCGAGCACTGCTTGCAGCGTCGATGCGACGTGGAAGCTCTCGATTCCCATTTCCGCAAGACGCGTCATCGCGCCGGCGGCGTCGTTGGTGTGAATCGTGCTCAGCACGAGGTGACCCGTGAGCGACGCTTGAATCGCGACGTCAGCGGTCTCGCGATCGCGGATTTCGCCGACGAGAATCACGTCCGGGTCCTGACGCAAGAAGGCGCGCAGGCAGCTCGCGAACGTGAGCCCGATCTTCGGGTTCACCTGCATCTGCGAAACGCCCTTCAAGTCGTACTCGATCGGGTCTTCCGCGGTGAGGATGTTCAGGTTCGGCTGATTGATCTTGTTGAGACACGCGTAGAGCGTGGTCGTCTTGCCGGAACCCGTCGGTCCGGTCACCAGCACGATGCCGTCCGGCTTGCGGACCAGCTCTTCCATCAGCTCGAAGCGATCGGGCGCGAAGCCCAGGTCGGTGAGATCGAGCATGATGCTCGACTTGTTGAGAATACGCATGACGATGCGCTCGCCGGCGCCCTGACCGACGGGGATCGTGCTCACGCGGATGTCGACGTTCTTGCCGGCCATCTTGAAACCGATGCGGCCGTCTTGCGGCAATCGTTTCTCGGCGATGTTCAGTCCCGACATGACCTTCACGCGCGCGACGATGCTCGGGAGAAACCGCTTCGGTGCGGTGCGAATGCGATACAGCTCGCCGTCGATGCGGTAGCGCACCGAGACTTCGACGTCGTCGGGCTGGATGTGAATGTCGGTCGCGCGGTCCTTGATCGCTTCGATGAAGAGCGAGTTCACCCACTTGATGATCTGCGCGTCGTCGTCTTCCTCGAGGATCTCGGCGCGGCCTTCGTCGGCTTCGTGAAGTCCGCCTTCGTCGGCGAGTTCACCGGCCGAACCGATGCGCGTCTGGATGAAGTTGATCGCGTCGACGATCTCGGTCGGCGTCGAGACGACCACTTCGATCTCGCGCCCGAGGAGGTTGCGAAGGTCATCGACTGCGAACGTGTTGAGCGGGTCGGCCACTGCGACGGTGATCACTCCGCCTTCGTTCGGATCCGCCGCAATCGGGATGAGCTGATACTGGCGCGCGAAACCGAGATCGAACTTGATCGACTGGAGGAACTCGAGTGGCAATTGCTCGGGAACGATCTCGGGCACCGCCGCGAGCCCGACCGACTCAGCCAACGCTTGCGCGAGTGACGTCTCGTCGGCGATGCCCTGACGAATCAGCACGTCGGTGAGGCGCTGGCCTTTGCCCTCGCGCTCGACCAACGCGACTGCTTCGTCGATGCGATCGAACGCGAAGTTCCCTCGGCGCTTGAGCAGCTCGGCGATGAATCGGGGGTTCTGCATGGTGGTCCTCGAAAACGAGCCCTGCGTATGGTGTCAGTCGAAGCGAGGCGCCAGCGCATGGACGTCCATCGTCGAGCGCTCGGACCGTTACGGTCCTGGTGGTTGTGCTGGCGGTGGTGCTCCGGGCGGAGGCAATGCCACCGGCACGTTGGTGGGTGGCGCCGCACCGCCGGTTGCCGGCTGTTCACCCGGTCCGGCAGCCGCGTTCGGCGTCCGCACCTCGGCGGGAAGTTCGATCGGCTCGGTGATCGTGTGCGGCGGCGGCGGCCGCGGAATCGCGCGTCCTTCGATCTCCACCTGTTCGCGCAGATCGCGAATCGATTGCCGCACTTCTTCGACGAGCCCGTTGGTGCGCGAGTAATCGACCACGGGGTGGTACTCCTGCGATTCGCTGAACACGAAGTAGCGATCGAGGAACTCCTGCCGTTCGCGCATCTTGCGTTCGAAGATCGCGCGCAGATCGCTCTGATCGCGAATCACGTACGGCGTGAGGAACAAGAGCAGGTTGCGCCGCTCGACGGTGCGGTTCTCGGTGCGGAACAGAATGCCGAGCAGCGGGATGTCGCCGAGGATCGGGACGCGCGTGGTGCCGCGACGAACTGCGTTGCGAATGAGCCCGCCGATCACGACGGTCTGCTGGTCCTGCACGACGACGGTGGTCTTCGCGTTGCGCTTGTTGATCGGCACGACGCCGAGCGCGCCGACCGGATCGCCTGCTTCGGAAATCTCTTCGTCGATCTCGAGTCGGATCTCGTTCGAGTCGTTGATGTGCGGCACGAGATGGATCTTCGTACCGACGTCCTGACGAGGCGCTGCGAAGCCGGTGCTCAATCCGAGCGAGCCGAGACCGAGGCCACCGAGCGCGCCTGCTGCGCCCGAAGCGCCCGCTGCACCCGCGAGTGCGCCGAGACCGCCGCCGACGTTGGTCTGCAGCGGGATGTTCTGACCGACGTTGATGTCCGCCGGGCTGTTGTCGGTCGCGATGATCGACGGCGTGGCGAGCACGTCGCCGTCACCGGATTGCGCGAGGGCGGAGATCACCGCGCCGAACGACGGGATGCCGAGCGAAAGGCCCGGAATGAGGTTCGAAGTGCCCGAGATCGTCGGGCCGCGCACACCGACCGCGAGGCCCTGGAGCGCATCTTGGTTCGTGATGAGCGAGCCCGGGAAGCCGGCGCTGTTCGCCGCGCCGAAACCGCCGAGTGCGAGCGATCCGTCGGGCGGAACCGGTGAGCCGCCGTGCCAGTTCACACCGAGCTTGGTGGTGTTGTTCACACCGAGTTCCATCACCACCGCTTCGATGAACACCTGACGGCGTGCGCGATCGAGTTCGGTGATCACGTGCCGTACCGATGCGTAGTCGCGTGGGGACGACGTGATGACCAACGCGTTGGTGCGCTTGTCCGCGGTGATGCGCACCGTTCCTTCGAACACACCGGGAAGGCGATTCGCGCCGCCTCCCGACGATCCACCCGATGGCGGCGCTCCGGGCGCACCACCCGAGGGACGCGATGCGGAGCCGCCGGTGATCTGATTGAGCGTGCCTGCGAGTTCGTCGGAGTCTGCGTGCTGCAGATAGTAGACGTGGATCTCGCCTTCGCCGTCGATCGGCACGTCGAGTCGACGGACGAGTTCGAGCACGCGGAGATACATGCGCTCGGTCGCGACGATGATGAGCGAGTTCGATCGCTCGTCGGGCATGATGCGCGTGAGCCGCGTGTCACTCGATGCGGCCGCCGCCGCGGCTCCACCGGGTCGTGCACCACCGGCCGGTGCGCTGCCACCTGATCCGCCGTTGAGCAATTCCGTGATGCGCTGCCCGAGTTCCTGCGCGTTCGCGTAGTGCACGCGCTCGACCCAGATCTGTTCACCGACGGCCGGAACATCGACCTCGCTGAGGATCTGCATCATGCGGCGGATGTTCGCGCCGGTGTCGGTGAGGATCAGTGTGTTCGTCGCCGCGTACGCGGTGATGTCGCCGTCGCGCGATTTGAAGTGACCGAGCAACGTGGCCGCATCGTCGGCGCTCATGCTGCGAAGGCGATGCATGCGCGTGACGAAGCGATCGTCCGTCGGCGTCGATTGACCCGCGGCGTACGTCGGCAGCGACTGAGTCGCAGCGCCCGCGCTCTCTTCGATCTTCAGGTAACGACCCGACGGAACGACGTTGAGTCCGTTGGTCTGCAGCACCGAGAGGAACGCCTGGTACGCCTCGCCCGGCGTCACCTTGGTCGGCGAGAAGATCGTCGTCTTGATCGCGCGAACCTTGCTGCCGATGATGAAACGCTTGCCGGTGATGTTGCCGATCGCGCGAATGAGATCCGGAAGGTCCGCGTCCTGGAGGTTGAACGTGATGCGCGCGCCCGGAGGAATCGGTTGGAACTCGATGCCCGAATCGAACTCGTGAAGGCTTCCACCCGGCGCCGCTTGCGCGATGCTTCCCGGCACGGTCGGCCCTGCCGGTGCGGTCGGACCACGGCCTGCACCGGGCGGCGGACGGCCTGCACCCGGAGGCGGATTTCCCGCGCCAGGAGGCGGAGGGGGCGCGGCCGTGTTCGCAGTGCCCGACCCCGGTGCCGGCGGTGCCACGCGAATCGTGCCCGCTGCCGGCGGACGCGCGACCGGGATCGCACGACCGGCACCCGCGGGGACCACGGGAACAGGCTGCGCCGGCTGCTGTTGTGCGACTGCGATGCTCGCGACGAGCAGCGAGAGGGACGAGACGATGATCGCGGTGGCGGACTTGAGCTTCACAGGTTGACCTTCGATTCGGGGTCGGAGTCGTTCGAGCGTCGATCGCACGCGAGGCAAGCGCCCGCGGACACGATCAATGAATGTTGAAGTCGATGTTCACGGGCTGACCCTTGCGCGTGACGCTGAGCTGGATGTGATCCGCGGTGCGAAGTCGCGAGTACCCATCGAGTG
>CBIHQZ010000526.1:0-5488 GCA_966212315.1 uncultured Myxococcales bacterium | reverse complement strand
ACCGCAGCTGGAAATGCTCTTCGCGCGCGAACCAACAGCGTTTCCTACATCGGAACAAACGTGGCCGCGCAGAAGTCGCTCGCACCGTCCCGTCGAGTCGTGGTGATCGAAGACGATCACGACATCCGTGACGCACTCGGCGACGTGCTGCGAGGCGAGGGTTACGAAGTCACGACCTACGCGCACGGCCGCGACGCGGTCGAAGGGCTCGCGCGCGATCGATCGGCCCCGAGTGCGATCGTGCTGGACCTGATGATGCCGGTGATGAACGGCTGGCAAGTGCTCGCTCATCTGCAACGCGACGAGATCCTCATGAGAGTCCCGGTGATCGTGCTGTCGGCGCACGCGGCGTTCGATGACGTGCAGGCCGCCAACGCGTGTTTTCGCAAGCCGATCCGACTCGATGACCTACTCAGCGCGCTCGAACGATTGACGTAGGAAGCGCCGGCCACCCAGTCATCGTGTCGCGCGCTTATCGTGTCGCGCGCTCTGTCGTCTCGGGCGCTTCATCCTGAGCGAAGCGCCGAGTCTTCGAGGTGCGAAGTCGAAGGACGAACGCAGCGTAGTGCGCGGTTCGACAGGCTCACCATGAGAACGGGGCGGCCCATTGTGCGTGGTTCGACAGGCTCACCATGATTGGCGGAGGAATGAAGCGGCGCGACTCGGATGTCAGGCGGCGCGCGCTGCGACGTCGGCGAGATCGAGGTTCGAGCGGATCCAGCGTGTCAGGCTCGCGTAGCGGCTCATTTCGCCGGCGCGACGGAAGAGATACATCGCCTGTCGCAACGCCTTCGCGCACTCATCACCGCGACGCGCGCCGTGAAGGGTCACCGCGAGAAGCACCCACCAGCGAGGATCGTCGGGCGACACGCTCGTGAGCTCGCCATAGGCGTTGGCGGCCTTTCGGAACTCACCGAGTGCACGCAGCTTCTGGCCGCGGCGCGAGAGACGATCGATGCGTTCGTCCATGGTGCACCCCTGCGTGAGAACCGACTCGTGCGAGAGCCTTGGCTCGTGTGCGCTGCGCGATGGCGACCGCGGCGGCGAGCAGGCGGAACTAGTGCACGAGGCAGACCAACGTTCGTCACCGACGAGACGGGCACGGACGAGTCATCGATCGCTGTTTGCGGTCGCCCCGCTGTGCACGCGGCTCACAGCATTCAGACCGTTACGCGCCGATGGTAGGTCATCCACTCGATCGCGATGATCCCGAGGGCTGCCGCAAGGAGATAGATCCAGATCTCGCGGCGGACACCCACGCGGCCAGCGACCGGTGCACTCGCCACCGCGCCGTTCACATCGAGACGTGGACGCGGTGCGCAATGCGACTCGTCGGGGTCGACCAGGTTGCCCGCGATGATCTGCGTGTCGTCGCCCGCTCGCAGTCGATAGAAGCCGGCTTGTACGCCGTGCGTCACGGCCCGCCCTTCGATCACGGGCACGCGCAGATGGCGACCGTTCGGCGTCTCGATCTCTGCCGTGTCGACGCCCGGGGCGACCGGGATGCGCCACGTCTCGCCGGTCTTGAACGACGAGAGATATGCAGGGTCTTCACCCGCGAACCAATCGACGCTGTTGATAAGCAGCACCGGCCACGACACGCGCAGTGGCAGGTCGCTGTTGCGCATGTCGAACGCGAGCGCGACGAACCGCGCACCGCTGCGTTCCCCCGCGATGATCAACGGCGTCTGCTGACTCGATGCGAGCGCCCGATCGCCCGGCTGCAAGCGATAGCGCGTTGCGACGCCGATGTTCGTGTCCTCGAGGTCGCTCATCCAACGCATCAGCGGATGGCGATTGTCGATGTGATCGAAGAACGGCCGCCGCACCGTACTCGCCTCGGGGGTCGCGCCCTCGGGTGCGAGCGGGCTGTCGGGGCCCGATGGGTTGAGATAGAGAACGCTCGTTCCGGGCGGTGTAGGCACGACGACGTTGTCCTCGATGACGACGTCCCAGTGCCCGGTACGCAACTGCGTCGGCGCGTCGGCCGGCGTGGCATCGACGACTTCGAGGTACTCGTCGAGAAGCAGCCCCGCGTTGAGATACAGATTGCCGGGCGAGATCGCGAGCACTCGCGCGCGACGACGGGCGGGCAGCGTGGCGTACGCATGATCGTCGGCGGGGAGATCGTCGTGCGTGCCGTCGGCGAAGGTCACCCGCGCTTCGAGGGTCTGGTTCGCACCGGATTGATCGGCGAGCACACGCTGCACCGAGCCGTTCGCGTCGAGTGCGAGTTGCGTGACCTCGAGCGGCGCGCCGTCGGCGGACAACGTGAGTTCCACACGCTCGGCGCGATCGGAGTAGTTGCGGATCTCGACGAGTACTTCGTAGCGACTCTTGTCGAGCGGGTAGCGCCGCGCCGAAAACGCGCTGATGCCGACATTGCGACCGCTGCGTCCGATCGAGACGTGTCGCAACGCGACGCCCTGTGGAACATGGATGTCGCCACTGCTGTCGCGCGCTTCGCCGTATCCGCCGTCGCCGATGACCACGATCTCGGCGTGCGGCATGCCGCGCGAGGCATCGAGTGCGAAGCGAAGCGCGCGCGCGAAGTCCATCCCGGTGTCGTGCGGTTCGTACTCGCCGAGTGCCGCCTCGAGCGCGCCGACGTCGTCGGTCATCGGCGAGAGCGGCGTGATCTCGGCGTCCATCTGCGCGAGGAGCATCCGATCGCTCGAACCCATCTCGCGGATCATCCGTCGCACGGCATCGCGCGCGGCCTGGGTGCGGCCGCCGGGAACGTCGGTGGCTTTCATGCTCGCGCTCCCGTCGACGAGCACCACGAGACTGCGTCCGCTCGGCGAGGTGTTGCGCACGCGAGGATCCGCGAGCGCGAAGGTCATCAGGCCGAGCAACGCGAGTTGCACCAGGAGCGAGAGCAATCGCTTGAGCTGCGAAAAGAGCGACGACGTCGGCCGGTCGACGAGCACTTTTTCCCACAAGCGCGAGTACGGCACCGCGACGCGGCGGCGACGGAGCTTGAGGATGTACAGCACCACGATGGCGGCGCCGGCGACGCCGAAGATCATGAAGAGCTGTCGTGCGGTGAGCCCGAGAAACTCCATCGCTCAGCTCATGATGCCGAGGCGGCGGAAGAGATAGAGCACCTGGTCGTCGAAGCTGCCGGTGATGTCCGCGGCGATGTACGGCACCTGCCGCGCTTTGCAGAAGTCGTCGATCTGCTTGCGCCACTCGGTGTGCGCTTGCTTGTACTGATCGATCATCGATTGCGTCAGCGTGACCTCGCGCGTGTCGCCGGTTTCGACGTCGTACAAGGTCACGTCGCCGCGCGCGCCCGGGTCCGCTTCGCGCGGGTCGGTCACGTGGATCACGATCGGTTCGTACTTCTGATAGCGGATGGCATTGATGCCGCGCTCGAAGCCCTCGGGGTCGTACAGATCCGAGATGATGACCGCGATGCCCCGGCGCTTGTGCTGCGAAGCGAAGCTCTTGGCGACGTCCGCGAGCGCGGTGTCTCCGTCGGGTTTCGTGCCGCGAAGGAAGTCGAACACCTTGAAGATCTGCCCTTTGCCGCGCGACGACGGGAGCTGCTTCTCGACCTTCGAACTGAACGCGAGCATCGCGACGCGATCGAGGTTCGCGAGGCCGACGTAGGCCATCGCCGCGGCGAGTTTGCGGGCGTGATCGAACTTCGGCGGATCACCGAAGCCCATCGAGCGCGAGCAATCGAGCAGGATGTAGATCGAAAGGTCTTCTTCTTCTTCGAACAGACGCAGCAGCAGTTTCCCGGTGCGCCCGTACACATTCCAATCGAGGTAACGGAAGTCGTCGCCGGGGGCGTACTCGCGGTGGTCGGCGAACTCGATCCCGCTCCCGGTCTTCTTCGAACGCCGCTCGGCGCGCAATCGCCCCGCGAACACGCGGCGCGAGACGAGCGCGAGGTAATCGAGCTTGCGTTGGAACTCTTCGTCGAACAGGTCGCTCTTTGCGGCCGGCGGCGTGGAGTTGCGTTTGAAGATGTCCGCGAGTCCCACGGGGCTACGACACGACTTCTTTCACGCTCTTCAAGATGTCGCCGAGCACGGCGTCGGTCTTGATCCCCTCGGCCTCGCCCTCGAAGTTCAAGATCATGCGATGGCGCAGTGCGGGGAGCGCGACGGTCTTCACGTCGTCGATGCTCGCGGCGAAGCGTTGCTCCATGAGCGCGCGGATCTTCGCGGCGAGGAGAATCGCCTGCACACCGCGCGGCGAGCTGCCGAAGCGAACGAAGCGCTTCACCATGTCGGGCGCGCCGGGGCCATCGGGATGCGTCGCTTGCAGCACGCGAATCGCGTAGTCCTGCACGTGCTTGCTCACTGGCACTTCGCGCGCGAGGCCCTTCAACTCGAGAATGCGCGTGCGCGTGAGCACCGGGCTCACTTCGGCTTCGTCGACGCCGGTGGTGCGATCGAGAATCGTGTGCAGTTCGTCGCGGTCGGGGAATCGCACGTGCAGCTTGAAGAGAAAGCGATCGAGCTGCGCTTCGGGGAGCGGATACGTCCCTTCCATCTCGAGCGGGTTCTGCGTGGCGAGCACGAAGAACGGCGGATCGAGTTTCCACGTCTTCTTCGCGACCGTGACCGACTGCTCCTGCATCGCTTCGAGCAGTGCGCTCTGCGTCTTCGGCGTGGCGCGATTGATTTCGTCGGCGAGCACGATGTTCGCGAGGATCGGTCCGCGCTGGAACTCGAACTTCTTTCCGCCGCGCTCGTCGTCGACGATCACCTGCGTGCCGAGAATGTCGGCGGGCATGAGGTCCGGCGTGAACTGGATGCGCGAGAAGTTCAGATCGAGCGCGCGCGCGAGGGTTCGCACCAGCATCGTCTTGCCGAGTCCCGGCACGCCTTCGAGCAGTGCGTTGCCGCCCGCGAGAAGACACGTGATCACGCCATCGACGATCTCCTGGTTGCCGACGATGACCTTGCCGATCTCGCTGCGAACCGCGACCAGATCGCGTTGAAAACCGGCCAGCGCTTCCTTCGGCGCCATCGGCGGATGAGAGGTTCGTCCGGAAGTCTGTGCGATCGGGGCGTCAGCCATGAATCAGTCCTCGTGCGGTTGCGAAATCCTGCGCTGCGAGAGTGCGTTCACTCGCCGTCGCGCGGGCGGATCAGCTGAAAGTAGCGGCGAACATACGAGCGATAGCCCGGTGGCACGTCGCCGCCGTGAACGACTTCCTGCGCGTGGTTCCAGTACTCGGCGTGGACGTCGCGATACGACTGCGACGTGAATCCGTCCGCCGCCGCGGTGCGAATGATCTGCGAACGCGAGGGCCCGTTGCCGCGCTGCTGCCCGCCGACTTGCACGGTGCGCATGTTCGCTTGAATGGTCGTGGACGCGCCGCGAATGTGTTCGTCGTGTTCGGTGCCGGCCTGCACGCCGTTGCCGGGCTGATTGCCGCCCTGCCCTTGCGCGCCCTGCCCCGCACCGCCCGGTGACGGCATCGGCATTCCGCCGGCACCACCCGAACCGCGCATCAATCGCAACT
>CBIHQZ010000525.1:0-5507 GCA_966212315.1 uncultured Myxococcales bacterium | reverse complement strand
GTTCCAGAACCCGGGCAGGGGTTCGTGCCGGGCGCGGGGTTCTATCAACGCTTCGCGCCCGACGAGATCGAGGCACTCGCGGCGGCAAGCGGGTACCGCGTGGCGTTGCATGCGAGCGAGCCGTATCCGCACGCACTGTTCGTCGCAGCGGAGTAGCCGCGGTTTCGGTACGGCCGTTGCGCATGCTCACGGCCCTCCGGCGGATTCGGCGCTCGAGGCTGAAGCTTGCGATCGAACGATCGCTTACGTATCGCCGCTACGCAGGAGGTGCGGCGTGAAACGCGGCGTGCCGTAGCAGTGCGCGCGCAGAGTGCGGTACTCGTGTAGGTACCGTGTTGCGAGTTCGAACGCTGATCCTCGGGTCGTGTCTCACCGCAGCGGCGCTCGGTAGCTGCATCACGCCGGCGACCGAAGTCCTGGTGCAACTCGACACGGATGCGCCTCTCGGTCGCACGCTGACGATTCGCGTGCAGGTCGCGGAGGTCGGGCACCCCGCGCAACGGATGCATCTGTTCACGCGCGGCGGTGCGCTCGGCGACACGAACCTGCCCGGTTCGTTCGCGGTCGTCACGGGCGCGGGCGAAGATCTCACGCAGCCACTCACACTCACGATCGAAGCCGAACTCGCGGCGGGCGCGAACGGCGAATCGAGCGTCACCTTCCGCCGTATCGCGCGCTTCACGTTCACACCGCACGTGAGCACGACGATTCCCATTTTCCTCGCGATCTCGTGCGGCAGCATGACCGCGGGGTGCACCAACGCCGCTGTCGCGTGCACGCTCAGCGAGCGGTGCGAAGAGATGAACATGACGTGCGGCGACCGCGGCGCGTGCGTGTCGCAGATCGTGATGCCCACGCCGTTCGATGCCGGCGCGCGCACCGATGCGAACGACGTCGCGCGCGATGCGGCGAGCGACACCGGCGCGGTCGATGCCCCCGCAGATGTCGCGAACGATGCGATCGATCAGGACGTCGTCGTCCCGGCGAACGGGTGGAGCATCCGTGGCGGTGGTTTCGAGACCACATCGCCACCCGGGTCTCAGGGCGGCGCCTTCACCCTGCGCAGTCACGGCTTCGTCGGTCACGACCGCGTGTGCGCCGGCACGACGTGCGTCACCGGCGGTCTGGTTCGTTAGTCACGAAGCGAAAGGGATTACGCACGATGCGACGCAATCAATGGCGCTACGGAGCAATCGCACTGGTCGGAGTCGGCCTCGCGCTCGCAGTGCAACGCCACTTCGTTCACGCCGATGGAATCCCGGCGACCGATCCGCTCGTCTACGCGGGCGAACTCGATCAGAGCGGGCGCCCAGCGACTGGCTCGCATCAGATCGGCGTGCAGCTCTGGTCTGCTGCCGTCGGTGGCAGTGCGTACTGCGATGTGAACACTGCGACGCTGACGCTCACCGACGGAACCTTCCGCATTCCGCTCGCGACGAATTGCACCGCTGCCATTCGCTCGCACGCGGATGTGTGGATCGAGGTCACCGCCGACTCGATGCCGCTGCCGCGCACGAAGCTCACCGCGGCGCCGTATGCGATCGAAGCCGCGCGCGCGTCCGATGCTACCGGGCCGCTTCGCTCGGAGATCGATCGACTGCAGACTGCCTCGGTTCCATCGGGCAGCATCGTCGCATTCGCGGGAACGACCGCGCCGCCGGGCTGGATGCTGTGCGATGGCTCGGCCGTGTCACGCACCACGAACGCCGCGCTCTTCGCGGCCATCGGCACCGCCTTCGGACCCGGTGACGGTGTGAACACGTTCAATGTCCCGGACCTTCGCGGTCGCGTTCCGGTGGGACAAGGGACGCACGCCGAAGTCAACGCACTCGGCGACTCGGATGGTCTCGCACTCGCATCGCGACGCATGAGCCATCGACACACCGTCGCCGATCCGGGTCACGGTCACACCGCGCGCGACACCGGCCATTCGCACGGAATCAACGACCCGGGCCACGCGCACGGAATCCACGGCTACTACACCGGCGGTCCCGGCGGGTTCGCGGCCGTCGCTGCGCGATGGGACGGCACGAACCCCGACGTCGGCGGATGCGAAGGCGCGACCACCGGCATCAGCATCCAGAACGGCACGGCGAACGTCGTGGTGACCAACGGGACAACGGGCATCTCGGTCGGGCCTGCAGGCGCGCCGCAGGATCTCGTGCCGTTCGACGTCGTGAATTACATCATCCGGCAATGAGGAGCAGGTTCAGTTCGTCGATCCGATCGGCGCTGGCTTTCGACGGTCGCAGGCGTCGACGAAGTGTCGCGCGTACTCCCGACATGCGCCCGGTGCGATGGCGAGCGTCTGCATCCGCCACCATTGCATGCGTTCCGGCGCGAGATACGCGACGCGGGTCGCCTGCGGCGAATCTCGGTTCGGCGCGAGTGGCCGTCCGCTGAAAGGGCCGCCGCCGAACTTCGGGTCGATGGGTGCCTTGGTCGACCGCCGGGAGAGAGTTTCCGAGGACGGGTGCGACGAAGTCTCGCGATGTTAGACCCGGTCGACCGGGGCCTTCGGATCGAAAACCGATGGTCACGAGGGCGGTCGACCGCATCGGCGGATCGGCGACCGATCGCCACGAGGCGGTCGACCGGGAAGAACGCGTCGAAAATCGATCGGAGGAGTGCGGTCGACCGGCAGTGTCGAATCGAATTCCGATCCGAGCGGGCGGTCGAGCGCGGGTGCCGTATCGAGTTTCGATGCCCGAAATGCGGTCGACCGGCTTCTCCGCATCGGTGAGCGATGTTCGAAAGCCGGTCGACCGCCAGCACGAGATCGAAAGTCGATACGCGAATGGCGGTCGACCGGCACCAGCGGATAGAAAGTCGATACGCAGCTGGCAGTCGAGCGGCGGGCGTCGATCGCGGTTCGTTGTGAAAAACGCGGTCGACCGGCTTCGCGACATCGAGGGTCGATGCGCAAAAGGCGGTCGACCGGCAGCGAGCGATTGGAAGTCGATGTCGACGTGCCGGTCGCCCCGCAGGAAGCGCTCGGTCTTCGCTTCACGGAAGGCGGTCGACCGGCACAGGGCGATCGGCTTTGGATGCGCGAAAAGCGGTCGACCGGGTTCACGGCATCGCGGGCGATGCGCGAAGGGCCGTCGAATTCGATGGGCGATTGGCGGTCGACCGGCAAGGTGCGATCGAGACCAGATGTGCGGAATGCGCTCGACGGGGTTCGCGGCATCAACGCCGCGCTCATCGCGTGTTCACCCCTTGCCGCATCGGCTTCCCTCCGACTAGAGCACCCGCATGGTGACCTACGAGTTCCGCGGCTTCGGCGTGATGCGAGCGAACTACACCCTGTCCCCCGAGGCCCTCGTGGTGGAACTGCCCGGCCCGCAGGTCGGCAAGAGCATGCACGAGGCTCGCGTGCCGGTGGCTGCGATCCGCGGATTCACGGTCGCGGGTCCCGTCGTCTACCGGGGTGCGGGGCCGACGTCCGCGCTCCAGGCCGCGGCGCTCAACACCGGGAACAATGTGATGGGCGTGGGCGGGCAGCTGATCGTCGCGTGGAGCGAAGGCGAACGCATCAAGCGGCGCGCGTGGACGATGGTCAATGTCAACGATCCGCAGTTCGCGACGCTGCTCGCCGAACTCGCGCGCCTGCGACCGGACGCCGACCTGCGTGCACTGCCGCTCGCCGATGCGAAGGCGCGGATGGGCATGTGGAGCGATCAGCGCAAGGCACTCGCGTTCATCGTCGGTGTGTTTGTGTTCCTCGCGATCGTACTCGGCGTGAACGCGCTCATTCAGTCGCTGGGCTGAGGCGCGCGGAGAGGATCTTCTGCGAAAACGCCCCACGGCGACGGCGAGCACGCGGCCCGGAAACGGCTGCGCGAGGGACGGCCCAGTGCTGCTGCCACGGCTCCCGATCGCGCGGGCCGGCGCGGTCAGCTTTTCACGCGCCATTTGCGTCTGCCGCGCTTGCGACGTCGCAATGATTCCGATCGCAACCTCGCACCCTGTCACGCGTGGACTCGGGCGACGCGCGCATGCATGGATGCGACGTCATCGCAGCTTCGCGCGCATGCGAGAGCGCCGCGATCGACACGAGGGGAACGCATGGCCCGACGTTCGGCTGCTCGACTTCTTTCGGTGAATGTCGGGCTGCCACGCGACATCACGTGGGAGGGCCGAACGGTTCGCACTGCCGTGTGGAAATCCCCCGTGGCGGGACGGGTTCGCGCGCGTCGGCTCAACCTCGATGGCGACGGGCAGGGAGACCTTGCCGGCCATGGCGGGGAGCAGCGCGCGGTCTTCGTCTATCAGATCGAGTCGTACCGCCACTGGGAGAAGGAACTCGCGCGCATGGACTTCGTGCACGGCCAGTTCGGCGAGAACTTCACCATCACGGGTCTGCCCGACGACGAGGTCTGCATCGGCGATCGCTTTCGCATCGGCAGCGCCATCTTCGAAGTGAGCCAGCCGCGCGTCACCTGCTTTCGCGTCGGCATTCGCATGAACGAGCCACGCATGCCGGCGTTGCTCACTGCGAGCGGACGACCGGGTTTCTACTTTCGCGTAATCGAAGAGGGCGACGTCGGCGCAGGCGACGACATCGTGAAGATCGCGGACGGCGCGATGCGCATGACGGTTGCCGAGATCAACGCACTGCTCTACCTCCCGGGACATCCGCGCGATGCGCTCGAACGCGCGCTTCGCGTGACGGCTCTCTCGGCGGGGTGGCGCGCGTCGTTCACGGCGCTGCTCGAGAGTCGCGCGCGCGGGTCGACCGGGAACGCGGGACTGGTGCCGGACATTGCCGCGCACACGGCGGCGCCGGGCTTCGTGCCGCTGCGCATCGCGCAGATCGTTCGCGAGTGCGACGACGTGTTCTCGTTCTCGCTCGAGTCGACCGATGCGCGCCCGCTCGCGTCACCGTTGCCGGGGCAGTTCGTGGTGCTGCGACTGCGACCGACGCCCGATGGTCCGACGATCTTTCGCAGCTACTCGCTCTCGGGTCCGCCGACGGCGCATCGGTACCGCGTGAGCGTGAAGGTCGAGCGCCACGGCGTGGCGGGCGCGTTCCTGAGTCAGCGTGTTCGCGAAGGCGACGTACTCGACGTGAGCACGCCGCGCGGCGGCTTCGTTCTGTCCGAGGGACATGTGCCCGTGGTCTTCGCGAGCGCCGGGATCGGTGCGACGCCGACGCTCGCGATGTTGCACTCGCTCGTCGCCCGCGCATCGAAGCGCGAGGTCTGGTGGCTCTACGGCGCGCGCAATCGTGAGAGCCATCCGTTCGCGGCCGAGGCGCGCGGTCTGCTCTCGGCGCTCGGAGGCAGTCGAAGCCACATCGTGCACAGCAGACCCTCCGCGGACGAACAACGTGGCCGCGATTTCGACGACGCGGGCCACCTCTCGATTTCGACCTTTGAATCGCTGGGCGTACCGCGCGCAGCGGAGTTCTTTCTGTGCGGACCGCAGCGTTTCCTCGACGACCTTCGCAACGGACTCGCGTCGTGGGGAGTGGCACGCGATCGAATCCACGCCGAGATCTTTGG
>CBIHQZ010000524.1:0-5514 GCA_966212315.1 uncultured Myxococcales bacterium | reverse complement strand
GGTTCGAAGAGCCTCGTCACCGCCGATCAGGGCATGCGTGGCGGGAAGCGCGTCCCGCTCAAGCGCAACGCCGACGCCGCACTCGAGCAGTGCCCCGACGTCACGCGCGTGATCGTCGTGCGCCGCACCGGCAGCGAGGACACCGTATGGAACGCGAATCGCGATCGTTGGTGGGACGACGAGATGCGCGCGAGCACGATCACCGACGACTGCCCGTGCGAACCGATGGACAGCGAAGACCCGCTCTTCATTCTCTACACCTCGGGATCGACGGGCCGGCCGAAGGGCGTGCTGCACACGACGGCGGGCTATCTCGTGCACGTCGCCACGACGTTCGAGTACGTGTTCGACCATCGCGAAGAAGACACGTTCTGGTGCACCGCCGACCTCGGCTGGGTCACCGGTCACAGCTACGTCGTGTACGGCCCGCTCGCGAACGGCGCCACTTCGCTGATGTTCGAAGGCGTACCGCAGCACCCCGACTGGGGGCGTTTCTGGGACGTCGTCGACAAGCATCAGGTCAACGTTCTCTACACCGCGCCGACCGCGATCCGCGCGATCGGGCGTGAAGGCGACGAGCACGTCGCGAAACGAAAGCTCACCTCGCTGCGATTGCTGGGCAGCGTCGGCGAGCCGATCAATCCCGAGGCGTGGAACTGGTATCACCGCGTGGTCGGCAAGCGTGCGTGTCCCATCGTCGACACGTGGTGGCAGACCGAGACGGGCGGCATTCTCATCACCGCACTGCCGGGCGCGATTCCGCAGAAGCCCGGGAGCGCGACGCTGCCGTTCTTCGGCGTGGCCCCTGCGATCGTCGATGCGGCCGGCAACATCCTGGAAGGCGCGGCGGAGGGCGGTCTCTGCCTCACGCGTCCGTGGCCCGGCATCATGCGCGGCGTGTTCGGCGACAAGGATCGGTTCCGCGCCACCTACTTCAGCACCTATCCGGGGAAGTACTTCACCGGCGACGGCGCGCGGCGTGATGCCGACGGCTACTACTGGATCACCGGGCGCGTCGACGACGTGATCAACGTGTCGGGTCATCGCCTCGGCACCGCGGAAATCGAAAGCGCGCTCGTGGGTCACAGTGCAGTGGCGGAAGCGGCGGTGGTCGGGTTCCCGCACGACATCAAGGGGCAGGGGATCTATGCGTACGTGACGGTGAAACAGGGGTCGCACACCAACGAAGCACTGCAGCGCGATCTGGTGCAGCAGGTGCGGCGCGTGATCGGTCCGCATGCAACGCCCGACGTGATCCACTGGGCGCACGGGCTGCCGAAGACGCGTTCGGGAAAGATCATGCGACGCATCTTGCGCAAGATCGCGGCGGCGGAGTTCGACACGCTCGGCGACACGTCGACCCTCGCGGATCCATCGGTCGTCGAGCAGCTCATCGCCGACAAACGCGCGCTGCACTCGTAGCGTTCGCCCGCGCATTTCGAGGTATTCTGGGGCTCCCATCGGCCTCGTTCGATTTCGTTGAACGAACCTGTCGCGACCGGCGACTGGAGATGGGAGCCAACGAATGCACCGTTCCAATCGCACGCTCAGTCTCGCGGCCTTTGCGCTCGTCACGTCGTTCGCGGCGAGCGCGGCCGCGAGCGAACCACCGACCGACGCAATGAGTTCGAGCGCACCGGAGACGGTGGTGCCGGTCGTGCCGATCGTGGTGGAGACGCTTGCCAATGCGGAGCCGATCGTGGACCGCGCGGCCCTCCATCGCGCGATTCAGGAAGAGCTGCGGCAGCCGGTCGTCGTCGGCAACGCGCCCGCCGGTGCGCCGCGATTGGTCGTGACCTTCGGCTCCGATGGAACGCTGGCGGTGACGTTCCGCGATGCGGCCGGTCACGAGATCGCGCGCACCGTGTCGCGTCCGAATGATCCGAACGCGACGATTCAACTGATCGCACTGCTCGCCGGAAATCTCGCGCGCAACGAGGCCGGCGATCTCGAAGCAGAGCTGCGTGTGCGCGAGGAGCCTGCGCCGCCGATCGCGCCGCCCGTCGTCGTCGTTCTCGCGCCCGTGACGGTGCCGTCGCTCGCTACGCCGCGGCGCGATGGAGGCGAGCCCGCCATCGTGCGCGGCATCGATACGTTCCACGCGGGGCGCTTGTCGTTGCGTGCCGGCGGCGCCGGAGGATTCACCGCGAGCGGGTATCCGCACGTGGGCGGGAGCGCCGCGATCGGTTACCGCGCGGGACGCTACTTCGCGATCGAAGCCGGTGGCGGGGCAGCGACCTTTCCGTGGAGTTGGTTCGCGTTCGGAACGGTGGCAGCGATGGCGCGCTTCGAAGTGAATCGGTTCGAATTCGCGCTCGGCGGCGGACCGACCGCACTGGTGATGAACAGCGGCAACGTGTTCGTCGGCGCATCGAGCCTCGCGCGCGTGACGATGGCACTCGCAGGTCCCGTTGATCTGTACGCGCAAGCCGACATCGCGGCCGTTATCGACCCCGCGCGAACGTTTGCGATCGATGCCGTTGCGTCGTTCGGCGGCGGGCTGCAGGCGAGGTTGCTGCCATGACGATCGACGCGCTCTATCGCGACCATCATGGCGCCGTCGAAGCGCTGGCGCGCCGGATCACCCGCGACGAGGCGGCTGGCGAAGACGTTGCAGCGCGCACGTTCGAAGAGTTGCCGCACGCACTCCGATCGTTTCAGGGAACGTCGGAACCGCGCTCGTTCGTGCTGGGCGTCTGCGCGAATCTCGCACGGCGCTTCCGACGCAGCGACGCGCGGCGCCAGGCGATGCTCGAGCGACTCGCCGTCGAACCGGCGCGCAGTCGCGACGATGACCCCGAGTCACAGGTTGCCCGACGCGAGTTGCTCGCGCACGTGTTGAAGGCGCTCGAGACGCTCCCACCCGAGCAGCGCAATGCGTTCCTGCTCGCGAGCGTCGAAGATTGTTCGGCCGCCGAGATCGCGGCAGCGAGCGGCGTGCCCGAGGCAACGGTTCGTACGCGAATCTTTCATGCACGAAAGAAATTGCGCGACGCGATCGAGAAGAGCACTCGCTCGAAACACGCCGGACTCGTCCCGACGCTGTTGGTGATCGCGCTGGTCGTTCTCGCCGCGACCGGGACCGCGATGGCTGCGCCGCGATTCGTGCGGTGGATGCGCGCCGCGGTGACCCACGTGGTGCCGATGCGCGGATCGATCGGCGCACCGCGCGCATTGCGATCGGTGCAGGCAGTGCGCACGACTCCGCTCGTCGCGACTCGCGCGAATCACATCGACGGCACGCCTGCGGCCGCGCCGATTCGCGACGAGAGTGCGCCGACAACGCTTTCGATTCGCGCGGTCGAAACGCACCTCGCAACGCGATCAACGGACGCACAGATCCACGCGCACACTCGTCCGCTCGCGCCGCCGGAGCAACTCGAGCCGCTCTACCTCGAAGCGCATCGCGCGCACTTCGACGAGCGCGACTACGCCCGCGCGGTCGCTGCCTGGGATGCCTACCTCGCGCAGTCGCCGCGCGGACGCCTCTCTCCGGAGGCGCGTTACAACCGCGCGCTCGCGTTGATGCATCTGCGCCGCTTCGACGAAGCACGAGCGGCCCTCACACCGTTCGCGGAAGGGCTCGAGAACGGCTACCGCCGCGACGAAGCAACCCGCCTGCTCACGCTGGTCCCGACCGCGCGCTGAGCATCAGGGAAGGCCGTCGACCGGGGTCTGCCGACCCGCCACCGAGAAGCCGTAGCCGACACACGACACTGCGCCGCTGCGCACTTCGAAGCAGGTGTGCACGTGCCCCGGTGCGATCGCGACGACATCGCTCACGCCCATCACCCGCGACGGCGCCGCGCGATTGGTCATCGCGCCGTCGCCGAGTTCTCCGTACACGTTCAGTCCCCAGCAGTACGCGTTGCCCGCGAGCGCGATCGCGCAGGTCGTGAAATATCCAGCGGTGAGATCGCGCACGGGCTCGAGGGTGACCGCGACGGGGTGCGTGTCGATCGCTACCGGTTCGCCCGCCAATGTCGGCCGCTGCCCCCAGCACGTGACGGAGCCGCGCACGTCGAGCACGCACACGTGCGACGCGCCGACTGCGAGTTGCACCGCGTCGCGTACGCCTTCGACGTCCTCGGGTCGTGAGCGCGGGGTCATCGTTCCGTCACCGAGTTGCCCGCCGGCGTTCTCGCCCCAGCACGCGACGATCCCGCTGCGTCGCCGCGCGCATCCGAATACCCAGCCGAGACCGATTTCGACGACGTCTTCGATCCCCGCGACTTCGTACAGCGTCGACGACTGACCGGACTGGCGACTCCAGCACGACACGCGTCCGCTCGCGCGCAACGCGCACGCAGTGAACGAGCCACCCGCGATGTGCGTCGCGTCCGCGATCCCCTCGACGGGCGTAACCACACCATCGAGGGTCGCGCACGAAACCGTGCCGTTCGCATGCAGCACGCACGGGTCGTCGGCGGTCATCGCGACTTCGACTGCGTCGTCGATCGACCCGATCCGTGCCGTGGTCCCGCGTGCCCAGCACCAGACTTCGCCACCGCGCCGGATCGCGCACGACTGGTTGCGCGCGGAGATACGCACGGGCGAGTTCGGCAACGGGATCGGTGTGGGGCCATCGGCGCGACCGTCTTGCATCGCGGCATCGGCAGCGTCGAGTGGTGTGACCATCGCTGCGCACGACGCGGTGCACAGAAACACTCCGATCGCGACATCTCGCAACACGAATGAAACCCCCGTGCGACGGCGGCATGAGTGGCGAGCGATCATCGCGCGACGATCGCCCGCTTCGCTGTCCGCGACTATTCGGTGCCCGCGTCGGTTCCCGCGTCCATGGTGCCCGAGTCCTGGACGCCACAGCTCGCGTCCGGGCATCCGTAACAAGCCTGCAGGGTGGCGGCGAAGCCAGCACCCGCGACCGCGGCGACGATGCCCTTCACGATCCACGACTTCGACGCAGTGGCGCGTGGTGCGCGTGTCGCTTCGCAATGCGGGCACACGGTGGCGGTGTGATCGACGAATCCCTGGCACGACGAACAAGTCTCGAGTCGCTGCATTCGTTCTCCTCCTGCGTGACGGGCACGCTCGCGAATGATGTCGCGAGCGGTTCGTGTGCTGTCAGCAATTCGAGTGCCGCCCCGAATTTCCGCGGCGAACAAGGGTTTCATCGCGTGTACGCAGCGACGCGCACCGACATTCGCGTCACGGGCACGATGCCACTCGCGATCGCACACGAGGAAGCGCGTTGCCTCGCGCCGTCGATCCCCAATACTCGGCGCGATGGTGCGTCGACTCGATCTTTCGCAGACCGATTACCACCCGGCTTACGTCGTGTGGGAACTCACGCTTCGTTGCGATCAGCCGTGTACGCACTGCGGTTCGCGCGCAGGCGACGAACGCAGCAACGAACTCACCACCGTGGAGGCGCTCGAAGTCGTCGCGCAACTCGCTGCGATGCGCGCACGCGAGGTCGTCGTGATCGGTGGCGAGGCTTACCTGCACCCGGGCTTCCTCGACATCGTTCACGCCATCGCGAAGGCCGGCATC
>CBIHQZ010000523.1:0-5515 GCA_966212315.1 uncultured Myxococcales bacterium | reverse complement strand
CATGGATTGCCCTCTTCGGACGACACTCTCGAGTCCGCACTGCGAAGTGTCGTTCGGGGAGGGCTCGCGGTCGGTAGTCAGATGCGGG
The DNA here is from genome assembly GCA_966212315.1 of uncultured Myxococcales bacterium. GTDB lineage: Bacteria > Myxococcota_A > Polyangia > Polyangiales > CBIHQZ01. The sequence continues at coordinate 5,427 of CBIHQZ010000523.1, read as the reverse complement.
GAGGGGTCTGCGTGACTGCGCCTGCTACGCCTGCGCTTCCAACTCCCGCGTGCGTTCCGACGACGCGCTCGGCAGCGCGCGCAGCCCCGCCTGCTTCACGGCCTGAAGCGCGAAGTACGAGCCTGCGCCGACGATCACGTTGCGCAGGATGCTCCCGAGGATGGAGCCGTGGTTCGTCGATGCCACGCGATCGGGATGCTTCCACCAGCGCGACACGGCCGCGACGCGTTCCTGCGGCAACCGCTTCGCGCGCCGACGCGCACCGACGATCGCACTGAGCACACTCCCCATCACCACGGCGCCGGCGACCGCGCCGACGACGACGATGGCTTTCATGTTCCGCTTGATCTGCGTACGCGGATCGACCATCGCGCGCGTTCGATCGCCGATCACGTCGATGGTGTTCGCGAGTCGCGCCCGCAGGAGATTCGCGCGCGCCTCGAGCGCTTCGCGCTGTGCGTCGGGATGGTTCGATTTCGTGCTCATGCCAGGCGCTCCTTCAACAGCTGCATGTCGGTCTCGACCCGCGCGATGGTCTTCTCGAGAGGCATCTTCTTGGGCAGCGACGAGATCCCCACCGCGACCGCGACACCGGCGCCGACGAGCAGCACGATGCCTGCGATCAACGTGGGCCACGGATTGGGGAACGTCGCGATGCCGAGCGCGACGAGCAGCACCGCGAACGCAAGGAACGCAACGATGCCCGCGGCCGCGAACGCGATCACCGATCGCATCACGCCACGCACCTCGGTGCGCACTTCGCTCTTGGCCAGCTCGACCTCGGTCTTGATGAGGTCGCGCGCTTCGTCGACGGCTTCGCGCAGCAGTGCCCCGGTGGGCGTCTCCGGTCGCTCGTTCACGATCATCATCCGAACCTCCGCGGGCGTTTCCGACACATCCCGGAAGAGCCCTGCAGGGTTCGCACCGCTTCGAGTCGGTTACACCTCGGTGCGCGCGGGGCGGTGGCGGAGTTCAAGAGACAGCGAGCGAAAAAGGTGGGGTCGAAGTCCACGTCACGCCAAAGATGACGAGCGCGGCTGCGCGAGTTTCGCACGCGTCTTCGAATCGATGACGTTGGCGTCGAGGTTGACGGCGACGTGGACTTTGACGCCTGCGTTGTCGCGTTGTCGGACGGCGCCTCGAGCGTCAAAAGGCGGAGTCAAAGTCCACGTTCACGTCAATGACGACGACTGAGAACGGGCCTGGAGCCCTCCCGAACTCACGCGCCCGCCGAGACCCGCATCGCCCGCATCGGACGCGTGACGTCCACCGACATCACTTGCCGCGGCGGCTCGTTGCTCGGCATGGGATCGCGAATGGTGACGGGCTCGTCGCCGGGCACAGGACCGCGCGGGGGCGGATCGCCCTCGGGCGGTTCGGTCGGGCGTCGATCGCTGCGGGGAGGCTCTTTCACCGGTGGATCGCGACGGGCGGGCTCGCGCGCGGGCGGATCACGGCGCGGTTCGCCCGCAGGCGGCTCGCGATGCTTCGGTTCGTCGACGGGGGCTCGCGGCGTGTTGGTGGCGTCCTGATCGGCTGCGTCGTCCATCGGGGTTCCGATGCGCGGACTGCACGCGGCGATCATCGCGGGGCGATCGGTGTCAGTGATGCGCCGCAGACAGATGCTCGCGAAAGAACGCGACGGTGCGGTCGATCGCGTCGATGCGATGCGCGCGATGCGTGAACCCGTGCCCCTCGTCGGGATAGACGGTGTACGCGACGTCGCGCGACCGTCCGCGCAAGGCGGCGACGACCGCATCACTCTCGGCACGCGGCACGTTCGAATCGTTCTCGCCCTGCAACACGAGGAGCGGCGTGCGCACGCGATCGAGCGCATGGATCGGCGAGCGATCGCGATAGAGCGCCGCATCGCGCACCGGATCGCCCATCTCGGTCGCGTACCAGGTGCCGAATCGATCGGCGGTGAGACGATAGTCTTCGGCGAGATCGGGCATGCCGAACATGTCGACCGCGGCCTGCCATTCGTGCGGCGTCGCGGTGATCGCGCGGAGGGTCATGTAGCCGCCGTACGAACCGCCGTAGATCCCCACGCGTCGCGCATCGACGAGCCCTTCGCGACCGAGCGCGTGAACGACCTGCACGATGTCGCGCAGATCACCGCCGCCCCAGTCGCGATTGTTCAGATCCTCGAACGCGCGGCCGTAGCCGGTGCTGCCGCGATAGTTCACCGAGGCCACCACGAAGCCCGCTTCGGCGAGGGCTTGCACGGTGGGTGAGAACGCATCGCGCGTCTGTCCGTTCGGTCCGCCGTGCACGTGCATCACGAGCGGCGGCGGTGAGCCGAGGCGCGTGACGCGGGGGCGCCAGAGATACGCGTCGACGGGCGTGCCGTCGAACGACGCGAATGTGCGCCGCTGCGCTTCCACGAGTCGCGCTGGATCGACGTCGCCGACGTGCGCGGGGACTCGCAGCGTGAGAACGCCGCTCGAGAGATCGACGGTCTCGATTGCGGGAGGATGACTCGATTGCTCGCGCACCATCGCCGCGGTGTGTGCGCTGCGATCCATCGAGAGCGCGGTGACCACCCCGCCGTGGGCGATGATGCGTGTCGCTCCGAAATCGCCGCGCGGCGCAAAGAGGACTTCGCTCTCGCCGTGCACGTTGCGCACGAGGAGCACCGAACCGTCGTCGCCGACCTCGGCATCCTCGATGTCCCAATCGGCCGGTCCGACGAACACCGTGGCGCCTGTCGCGAGATCGACGATCGCGAGCTGGGCGAAGCCGCGCGCGTTGGTGGCGAGCGCGAGCATTCGTCCGTCGGGCAGCGGATCCACGGCGTATGCGATCCCTTCGGCACGCGGCGGATGGATCTCTCGCGTCGCGCCCGAAGCCACGTCGATGACCAGCAGATCGCCACGCTGATCGTCGCCCGAACGCGTTGCCACCAGCGTACGTCCGTCGCGAGTCCAGCGCGCGTGCTGCACGTTGATCGGCGCGTTCGAGAGTTGTCGCGTCGCACCGTCGGCATCGCGCACGAACACGTTGAAGCGGAACGGACGCGCCGGATCGCTCTCGAGCGCGAGACGCGTTCCGTCGGGCGAGAAGCGCACACCTTGTTCGGCCGACGCGGTCGCGGTCACGCGCGTGACGCGATCGTCGGCGCGGGTCCACGCGAACAGATCCGCGCGTTCGTCGCCGCCGTGATCCATCTCGAACAGCAATCGATCGCTGCGCGGTGACCATGCGAGTCCCGAGACCGATTCGTCGGCGCGTGTGCGTTGCTCGGGCGCTGCATTCGCGACCGTGAGATCGACGGTGAACAACTCGAACGAACCGGTGCGATCGGTGACGAACGCGAGCGTGTTTCCGTCCGGCGAGATCGCGACCTCGGTGATGTCGACGACCGCCGCCAACTGCGCGCCGGTGTACGGCGCGGGCACATGCGAATCGATCGCGCCGCCGCGAGCGGGCGCACCGGCGCACCCTGCCATCGCGAGCAGCGCGACGAAGCGAAGCGACCGCATCAATCCGGCGTGACGACGTCCCAGATGTCGCCCCACAACGAAGCGCCACCGTCGATGTAGATCGTGGTGCCGGTCACGTACGCGGCCGCATCGCAGGCGAGATACGTGACGAGATGCGCGACCTCTTCGGGAACGCCGAGACGCTTCGCCGGGGTCTGCGCTTTCGCCTTCACGACGAGCTCGGGCGGGTAGCGATCGGTGCCGGTGGAGACGATCGTACCGGGCGCGACCGAGTTCACCTGGATGTTGTAGCCGGCCCACTCGACCGCGAGCGACTTGGTGAGATTGTCGACGCCCGCGCGCGCCGCACCGGTGTGCGCCATCCCCGGAAATCCGCGGAAGATGTTGGCGATGACGTTCACGATCTTGCCGCGGCGCAACGGCATCATCGATTTGTTCGCGACCGCGTGGGTCATGTTGAACGTACCGATGAGATTGTTCCGCACCACCGCTTCGAATCCCTTCGGAGAGATCACGTGCGCGGGCGATGGGAACTGCCCGCCGGCGTTGTTCACCAGGATGTCGACCGCGCCGAACTTCGCGATCACGTGATCGACGTAGGCCGCGACGCGCTCGGCATCGCGGATGTCGCAGGTCTCCGCGAACACTTCGTGACCGCGCGTCTTGCACTCGGCAACGAGCGCATCGAGCGGTTCCTGGCGACGCCCGCAGATGGCGACGTTGGCGCCGAGTTCGAGGAGTTCGAGCACGATCGCGCGACCGATGCCGGTGCCGCCGCCCGTGACGATGGCGGTCTTGCCGTCGAACAGCTTGCTGCGGAACGGGGTGCTGGTGATCTCGCGAGGGAGCTGCGGAATGTCGACTGGGTCGGGCATGGGGCCCGGAGAATAGAGGCGCGGGATGCGGCGGGCTACGGACTATTCGGCGTCGGCTTCGATCGGCTCGCCGAACGCGCGCGCGTCGGACCACAGCCCGATGCGGGCGACCAGATGTTCGTAGGCGTCGCGCGATTTGCGCGAGAGCTTCGTCGGATCGAGCACGTCGAACTGCGCACGCATCGCGTGCCACGACTGCACCGCCGCGACGAGCGCGTCTTCGGCGTTGCCGTCGACGGGGGTCGCGGGAAGCATCACGTCGTCCGAGTCACCATCGTCCTGCAGTGAAAGATCGAGCGCCATGTTCCGTCCCTCGCTTCGATCAGTCCGATTCGCGCGGCGCGGGGAGCGTCGCGGCGGGGGGTGACTGCCGTCCGTGTCGGTCCCGGATCGGTCGCGGTGGCGGGTAGTGCGCTCGCGCGGGCGCGCTGTGGAATCCCTGCCAATGAATTGGCGGGCTACGTTTGAGGTGCCGACCTTCGTCGGCGAGGTGGTCGATCGCCGCGGGGTGCTTGCGGAGTTGAGAGATGGCTCGCGGGCTCGCTTTGTGGAACGCGCAGCGCCCTGGGTACCCGATCCCATCGATGCAGTCCCTCTCCGCGCGGCGAGTGCACACCTCGCGCGTGCTACGCTCGCTGCGATGAGCCCGGCCATGCTTCCGGGTGTCTACCGGCTGACCTTCCGCGACTGGCTGAAGTTTCCGGACGACGGTCGACTGTACGAGGTCATCGATGGCGAGCTGTACATGACCCCTCCGCCGAGCATTGCGCACCAACGCATCTCGCGAGATCTCGAGTTTCTGCTCGTCCGCTATGTTCGCGACAACGATGCCGGCGAAGTGCTCGACGCCCCCGTCGGTGTGAAGTTGGCCGACGACGACATCGTCGAGCCCGATATCGTGGTCGTCACGAAGCCGAACGCCGCCAAGATCGGCGAGCAGGTGATCGACGGTGCCCCCGACCTGGTGATCGAGATTCTCTCGCCGGGAACAGCGCGACGGGATCTCGTGATCAAACGCGAGAAGTACCTGGCTGCAGGCGTACGCGAATACTGGATCGTCGACCCCGCGAGTCGGGCCGTCGAAGTGCTGGCGCTCGAACAGGGTG
>CBIHQZ010000522.1:0-5515 GCA_966212315.1 uncultured Myxococcales bacterium | reverse complement strand
GTGGCTCGTCGCGACGAGCCGGCGCTACGGCGCCCCACGGGTCTTCCGCAATCGGAGCCACGAGCCCCTTACCGCCCCCGTCGCACCGTCACGAACTCGTCCGTCGGGATCCACGCTTCCAGATGCGCGATCTTCTCCGCCACCGGAACGCGCGCAGGATTCCCTCGATCGAGCGCAAACGCACGCGCAGCCGCATCGAGATCGAGCACGCCGGCGATCGCCGCACGCGCCGCACTTCGCTCGGCCGCGAGACACCATGAAGTCATCGACTCTTCGAGTTCGCTCGCTTTCAATTGCACCGCGCATCGACCGACGGCCGCATACCGCAGCGGATCGCGCGCGAGCACGTCGACAACGCGTTGCGCCGCGACGTCACCCGACTCCGGCCGCTCGCCGCGAGTACAGAACGCATGCGCCGCACGTCCGCACCGCACCAGTGCATTCGCGTCGCCGAGCCGCACGCGTGCGCGCCGCTCGGGGCGTTCGTAGGCCACGTGTTCCAGCGCAACGATGGCGAGTTCGGCGAGCGTCAGGGTCGTCGCGAGCACGGGATTGATGACGGCGATCGGCGGATCACACGCAGGCCGCCCCAGCAACCGCGCTTGCTCTTCGGCCACGAAGACCAGCGGCACGGGCGCGCCGATCGCACGCGCCGCCCAGCGAATCGCCGCCGCGAGGGGCACTGCCGCGGGCGCTTCGTGCGCGCGATCGAAACCGTAGTCTTCCGGCGCGCGCGGATTCGCGAGCGCGAGCACCGAATCGAGCGCTTCCATGAAAGCGCCGCTCGCGCCTTGTTCGTGGGGATCGCGCACTGCCGCCCAGTCGCCGGACTCGAGCCGCACGCCTTCGGCAAACGTTTCGCGCGCGCGATGGTCCGCCACCAGCGACGCAATCGCGAACGGCGCTCGCTCGCGCATGCGGTGCACGACGACGCTGGCGATCGCGAAAGCTCGCCCTTCCTCACGGGCTGCGATTGCCGCCTCGCAACGCTGCACCCATTCCAGTTCGTGGGCGTCGTCGATCTGGATGTCGAACTCCGTCGCGTCGTGCCCTGACGCCGGTGCCGCGCGCGGCGCGCTTCCGATCGCAGGCGCGAGGATGTTCCCCGAGTCGTCGATGGCCGAGCCGTCGGGCTCGATGCGGATCTCGATCGTGTGGAGGGCCCCCGTGTCGACGACCGGCGCACGCTGGCTCTCCACGTCGTCGATGCGCACATCGCTCGATCGCAGCGCCGAAGCCCGCGTCGGATCGATCTCGTCGAGGGCGATTTCCACCGAACGAAGTGCATCCGAGCGGCCTGCTTCCAGTTCGTCGAGAGAGATGTCGAACGAGGTAGGAACGGGCACGTCGCCGCGCGTCTCGGGCCACAATGCGACGCCGGTGTGTTGGCGGAGCGCCGCGTACTCTTCGGACAGAACGTAGTCGACGAGGTCGTCGAGCGCGTCGAAGGGAACGTCGGGAAGCATCGCGACGAGCGTTCGCGCGACCGACAGATCGCCGCACATAACGAGCCCTGCACGCAGCGCCGTGTGTTGAACGCCAACGATCCACGCGTCGATGTCGGGCGCGTGCCCTTGCTTGAGAAACAACTCCACGACACGTCGCACGTGTGCGAGCGCCTCCGGGTCGGCCTTCATGCGCGCGCGAAGCTCGTTGGCGACGCCGTCTGCACCCGGTGTCGGCTTCGAGTCCCCTCGCCCCAGCGCGATCACAGCGTCGACGATGATCGTCAACTCGGCGGTCGATGGATAGAGCACGTGGACGTAGCGATCAGGGCGATAGAGCGCCATGTGCTGCCCGGCGACGAACGCGAGTTCGCCGACACCGCGTCCGCTCGTGAGCCCCGCGCCCGCGACCGTGGCGATCGGCTCGCTCGGCACGTGACCCAGCCCGCCGGGTTCGTCCGCGTGCACGTAGAGAAGTGGCAGCGGTGCAGAGAGCGCCCGCGCGGCCGCGGCAAGCGCGCGCACCACGGCAACCGACGACGTCGCGGGGTTCACCGACATCCGCGGTGACAATCCGAATCGCGCGAGCGGCTGCGCACGCGATTGCCGCACGAACGCGAGCACGCTTTCGAAGAGCTTCCCGACGAATGGGTCTTCGGCCGGATGCTGCAGCCACTTGAGCCACGCAGCGTTGTCGAGTGGCTTCACCACGCGGCGCGGGCGCTGCGGTTGATACTGAAGGTGGTAGTCGCGCAGCGCGGGCGGCGTCTCGTCTTCGAGCAAGAAGCGCGCTGCGTGCGCGACACAGAGCGCGGCGTCGTCGCGTCCCGCCCGACGGAGTTCGTCGAACCGGTCTGCGAGCGAGCGTGGGTCTCGGAGGTGGATGGGAGACGCCGGTGGTTTCAAGTGCCCGAACCTCCCGGTGACGAACGAGTCGATTCACGCACTCCGCGGATGCTCGCCGAGCACCCGCGGAGCACGGTTGTTTCAGTGCTGCGATGCGGCCTGGAACGTGATGCCGAGCGCTTCACGCAGACGGAAGTACGTCTCGGAGATCGAGAACAGCACCACGTCCTTGAGCTTCTCCGGCGGTGCCACGTCGCCCGGCAGACCCGGTTCGAGCGCGAGCATCTTCTTGGTCACGTCGAGATCGCCCGAGAGCAGGAAGCCCGCGCGCGCCGAGGTCAGTTCCACCGACTGGAACCACTTCTTGATGTTCACCGCGCCGCCTTGATCCATGAAGATCCGGACGACCTTGCGAAGCCCTTCGAAGTTCACCGGGTCCTGTTGCATCTGCTGGCTCAGGGTGGTGACCGTCGACTGGATCTCCGCCGGCACTTCGAAGTCGCTCTTCACGACCTTGATCGCCGCGAGAAGCAGTGGCGTCAGTTCCGAGACGGTCGGGAACAGCACGCGCACGTAGTGCTCGGGCCGGTAGTAAGACATGTGCTTCGCCGCGACGAACTGGAGTTCCTGCGGCGAGAGCCCCTGGAGCAGGCCCGCGCCCGCGATCGATGCCCACGGGTCGCTGGGCACGTATGCGAGCCCACCGGCCTGCTGCGGACGGATGTAGATCAACGGCATCATCGGCAGGTTCATCGCCGCGCCCGCGATTCCCATCGCGCGCACGAGTGACACCGAGCTGCTCTGCGGATCCTGGCGTTCCTTGTCGGTCAGCCCGAATCGCGCCACCGGCTGCACCTTCACGCGGCGCAGCGCGGGAAGGATCGACGCGAAGATCTTCCCGACGACCGGATCTTCGTTCGGGTGGAACAGGTCCTTGACCCAGCGTTCCTCGTCGAGTCGCGCTTGGGGCGCGATCGGGCGCTTCGGCTTGTACTGCTCGTAGAACGCACGCGCGTCTTCACGCGCACGGTCGCGGAGCAAGAACACCATCGCCGACGCCACACACCAGGCCTTGTCGTACGCGCGCGAGCTGTAGTGCAGATCGTAGAGCGCGCTCAACGCATCCGGGTTGTTCACTTCCTGCTCGAGGATCTGCATCCAGTGATGCGCGGACTCGGCAGCGTTGTTCTCGGTCGCGTACAGCTCCGCGAGGATCTTGTGCTCGGTGACTTCGCCGGGCTTGAGGTCCGACGCCATCTTGAACGCGGTAAGTGCCGCTTCGTTCTGCTTCAAACGATCGCGGTAGATCACGCCGAGGTTGTGCCAGAGGTTGAACTCCAGCTCCGTCTCGCCCTTGCCCGCAACGCGATGGATCATCTTGCGGAATGATCGTTCGAGCTGCTTGAACTCTTTCTTCGCGGTGAGGATCTCGTTGATCTTCGCGAAGGGCTTCAGCTCCTTCGGATTCTCGTCGAGCGCCTTGTTGTACCAGACCACCGCGTCGTCGGGATTCTTCAGCTCGGAGTTGTAGATCGACGCGATCGTGTACGAGTAACGCGACTTCTTCGCGCTGTCCTTCTCGAGCCCCGCGATCTTCTCGACGATCTCGATCACGCGAGTCCACTGCTTCGTCTCCTGGAACAGTCCCAGGAGCTTGTGCATCAGCGGGTGGTCCTCCGGCTTGAGGTCCATCGCGGAGCTGTACGCTTCGATCGCCTTGGCCGGGTTCTTCACCTTCTCGTGCCAGAGCGCACCGATCTCGAGGAGCATCTTGTAGGTCTCCTCGGGGTCGGTGACGTGGGCATCCAGGATCTGGCGCTTGAAGCCGATGACCTGTTCCCACTCGTTGTTCTGCCCGTACGTCGTGACCATCCCCTCGAGGGTCTCGCGATGGTTCGGGACTTCTTCGAGCGCCTTCTCGAGGAAGTTGATCGCGCGGCGGCGATCGCCCTGCTCGCGCTTGATCACGCCGAGGCGGTAGTAGAGATCCGCGCGGCCGTCTGCATCGAGGTCGTCCTTATGGTGGACGAGCAGCAGATGGTAGTTCTTGAACGCGTTCTCCCAGTCCTGCTTGTCGAAGTAGGCGCGCGCGAGTTCCTGCAGCACTTCGATGTTCGAGCGATCGATCCCGTGCGCATTGGTGAGCGCCTTGATCGCGCGATCGAGCTTCGTGAGACGCGCCGCGACGCGACCCATGATGAGATTCAGCTGCAGTTGCTCTGCCGGCTCACGACGCGCGCTCTTGCGAACGAGCGTTTCCGCGAGCGGCTCGGCCTCGGCCCAGCGCTTCTCGTTCACGTAGAAGTGAACGAGCGGGTAGGCCGCGTCTTCGTTGTCGGCGTCGTTCTGCATCGCCTGCTCGAAGTACCCGACGGCCTTGTCGCGTTCTTCGAGGTTCTCGTTCCAGATGCGACCGAGTTCGTATTGCAGCTTCGACTTCGCGCGCGGCGCTTCCGTCGCATTGATCTCGCGTTCGAGGTACCGCGTCGCATCGTGCCAGTCGCCACGGCGTGAGTAGATCGTCCGCATCGCGCCGAGGGACGCGAGATGGTTCGAATCGACATCGAGCGCCGAGCGATACAGATCGAGCGCGCGCTCTTCGTCACCGAGCTGCTCTTCCGCGATCTTGCCGATGCGCTGGCGGATCTCGACGCTCTTCGCCGGCTCCGACACCAGGCTCGAAAGCGTCTGCAGCGTTTCGACGGTGCGATGCCAGTCCTGCTGACGCTCGAACACCTTCGCGAGCCCTTCGAGCGACGCGACGTGGTGCGGATCGATGTCGAGCGCGTTCTGGAACGCATCCGACGCGCGATCGAGATCGTTGAGTTCGTCCGCGTGCGTCGCGCCCATTGCCTGGAACAGCGGCACGCGCTCGCGACGCTCTTGCGTCGCCGAGATGTGGCGATCGTAGGTCGAGATCAACTCGGCCCATTGCGACTGGCGGCGATACAGGCGCGCCAGGCCGCGAAGGGCGTGGTCGTTGTTCGGGTCGATCTCCACGACTTGCTCGAAGCGCTGAATCGCTTCGGGCAGCTTCATGAACTCTTCCTCGAGCATCTCGGCGATGCGCGTGAGGAGCTTGATGCGCTCGCGCTCGCTCGAAACGTGCTCGAGTTCGGCCTGGAGCACCGCGAGCAGTTCCGCCGGACGTCCGAGACGCGCATAGAGTCGCTCGAGACCTCGCAACGCCGGGAGGTTGCTCGGCTCGACGTCGGTGACCGAGC
>CBIHQZ010000521.1:0-5524 GCA_966212315.1 uncultured Myxococcales bacterium | reverse complement strand
GAGAGGCTCGAGCGAGCACGGTGACGCTTGCAGGTAGCGCAGTCCGCTCCTCTCCATGCTCCCTCGCGCTATCGAATCGCGTCGCTCAGCACCGTGAACATCGGCGACGTCCGCGGGACCATTTCTTCCGCGAAGTACCACCAGAAGTGCCCGCCGATGTACCCGGGCTCGTCGATCGCCATCCCGTAGTAGCGCTGCAGATACGGCCCCGCGACCGAGGCGTCGGTGATGCGCGCTCCGCTGGACGTCACCGCGCCTGTTTCGCCGAAGCCGAGCGACGCGGTCGGGAAGATCGCGCGCAATCGATGGAACACCGTCGGCCAGTCGGGCGGAGCGACGCCGCAATCGCCCTCGTAGAAGCTCACGAGCACCTGGTCGAGTCCGTCCCGCATGCGCGCCGGAACGTTCGCGGCCGCCCAGGTGAGCATGTCGTGGCTCGAGTCGACGCTGTCGCTGCAACCGTAAAGTGTGAGAGCCGTACGTCCACCGGCCGCGCGCACGAGATCGAACGCGCCCGACATCTTCGCGACGACGTCCGCCACGCCACCGGGTGAGGTATCGACCCACTCGCCGTTGATCTCGTTGCCGACCTCCCAGATATCGACCCGCGATCCGAACGCCGCGAGGTACTCGCTGGTTCTCGCGCGGTACGCGGCGACCGATGTCTGCGCGACGTATTCGGAGTCGAGGATCTCGCCCATCACGTCGCTGACGGCGTGGATGGCCGTGACCGCGGCATCGTATTGCGAGGCCGGCTGCCCTTCGTCGAAGACGATGCGTGTCGTCGGTCGATGCGGGAGCGCGCGGAGCGAGTCGACGATGCCGGGGAGGTCGCTGAACACATCGTCGACGGTGACCCCATACACCCGCGATGTCGTGGACGCGTCGCGCGGCGTGATGCTGTCCGCGGCATTCACATCCGCGACGTCGCGAGCGTCGTCGGGCATCGCGCTGTCGGGCATGGCGCCGTCGGACACGGTGACGTCACCCCCGGAATCGGTGGCCGGAATGTTCGCGGGCCGATCGGAGCAGCTCACCAACAAGACCACGACACAGAGCACGGGCCGCGCGGTAGGAGTTCGCCATCGCATCGTTCGGAGATACGACACTCCTGCGATTCGTGGGCACAGGATCACCTCACTCGATGATCAACGGCTGCCCCGGCGCGAGCACCTGCAGCACGGTGCCCGGCGCGACGCGATGCAACGCGTCGGCGAGCAGGTCGGGCGTGCCCTCGTGCGATAGCAACAGCGCGTCCTGCAACCAGCTGCCGTGATAGCGGTAATGAATCGGAACCGCGACGCGCGCGCCGAGCGCATGCACCACGCTCGCAGCGTCGTCGGGCGACATGCTGAGCTGCTTCATGAATTGCGGACGCACGCGCAGGTCGTTGATCGCAACGAGCGCGAGATCGACGCGTGGAAAACGCCGTGCGACCTCGGCTGCCACGGACGCGGCCATCCGATGTCCGACGAACACGACGACGCGTCCTTGGATCTCGTAGACGTACGCGAGTTCGAAATCGAAATCGCGCACCGCGACATTCTCGCGCGTCGGGACGGCCGTCACGCGGATGCCGCCCGCGTCGGTGCTGCGCCACGGTGCGAGTTCGGTGATGTTGCGGAAACCGGCGCCGCGCACCGTCGTCGATTGCGCGGTGCCGGCCGGCACCACGATGGGCGTGTCCCTCGGCATCCATGTGAGCGCCGCGAAGTCCGAGTGATCGTAGTGGTCCTGGCCCGAGGTGATCAGCGAGGTCCCGCGCGTCTCGTCCGGCGTGATCCCGAGCGGCTCACCCGGATCGTAGTGGCGGCGTGACGACCACCACGGATCGGTGAGCACTCGCAGGTCGCCGACTTCGATCAACGCAGTCGCGTGCATCGCGCGAACGAGGCGCAGCGGAGGCAACGCAGCGGTGTCGTCGAAGCGAACGCGAACCGGGACCGGGTGAGCACCCGCGGCTCGTGACGGTGGCGCCAGAGTCGCCGGAAACGCCGCGAGCAACGCGCCGACAACGTAGGCCGCCAATGCGATCGCGCGTGGGATCGCGTGGGCGCCGTCGGCTCGCGTGAACACGAGCACCGTGATCACCGAGTAGACCGCCGAGAGCGCTGCGCCGATCGCGAGCACGGCGCTCGCAGTCGGATGACTCGTGAAGAACAAGACCGCGAGCCATGCGCCGGCGGCGGCGAGGTAGAGCCCGTGATTCGCGAGAAGGAGATTCAGTCGGAGACGTCGCTGCCAGTAGCGATCGGTCGGTGCGAGGCCGCGCTCGATCTTGCGGATCGCGCCGAACGTGTAGCCGATGGCGTCGGTGGTCATCGCCGCTGCGGCAATCGCAAACAACACGACCGGGCTCATCGCGCCGCCACCGATCGATCACGCTTCGTTCCGTTCGACACCGCACGCCTCCATTTCGAAACCCCGATCCGAGCGGCATCGAACCTAACGCATGGGGACAGTGGCGCGTCACGAACGGCTTCGAGGTCATCGACCCGGGCTTCGTTGCGAGGGTCGGTGGTGCTCGGCGCGGCTGGCGTCCCGTTCGTGATGGTCATTCGCGACGAGTGGTCGGCGAGCACCGCGCGCGAGGCGCAACCCACCATGGTGAGTGGATCCACCGGACGCCGCGCTTCAAAACGAGCCGCTTTTGCGGTTCCATCTTCAACTGCTCTCCCTTCTCGATGATCCGTCCACCACGTCACCGCGGAACCGACTCATGAAACACACCACGTTCGCAGCTGCCTTCACGGTCGTCGCGCTCGCCGGCTGCAGCGCCGCGCCGCCCGGATTCACCGACTCGGGCGTTCGGGACGGCACCGCCGTCGACGTCGTTGTAGACGCCGCACGGGCGGACGTCGTTGTCGACGACGCCAACACGAGCACGGAAGACACCCCCATCGTTCCGGAGGACGACAGCGCCCTCATGTGCGGCGGCACCATTCGAAGCCTTTCCCACGCGCAGGCGGAGATCCTTCTGGTCGTCGATCGATCGAGCAGCATGCTGCAGCCGGGCACCGACGGGATGCCGAAGTGGAACGAGTTGCGCGACGCGCTGCATGTCGTGCTCCCTTCCGTCGAAGTGGACGTGTCGATGGGACTCGTCGCGTTCCCTGCCGCAGGCGTGCCGAACGAAGCGCCGGGCGCATGCACTGCGCCGACTGCCCTCGACGTGGTGCCGTCGTTCAACAACTCCGCAGGCGTTCTGCGCGTGCTCGACATGTCGAGCCCGGCGGGCGGCACACCTACGAACGCAGCGCTTCGAGTGGCCGCACAGTTCTTCGCGACGGAACCGAATCCGATCGCGCGGCGATTCGTCGTCCTCGCGACCGATGGCGGGCCGAACTGCAACGCGAATGCTGGTACCGCACCGTCGTGCCGTTGCTCCGCGCCGGGCTACTGCCCCTTCGGCGCCGACTCGAACTGCCTCGACGACGCCGCGACGCTGAACACTTTGCGAATGATGCATGCGAACGGGATCGACACGTTCGTCATCGGGCTTCCGGGCACCGAGAGCCTCGGCGATGTGCTCGATGCGATGGCGGATGCGGGCGGGCAGCCGCGCGCAACGACACCGCGGTACTACAACGCGGGCTCGACGACGGAGATCGAGTCGGCATTCGGCTCGATCACATCCGGTCTCGTCAACTGCAGCTTACATCTCGACATGGCGCCGCCGGACCCGAGCCTCGTCGACCTGCTCCTCGGCGGCACGAGCCTGCGCTACGACCCGACACACGCCGATGGATGGGACTGGTCGGACGCGACGCATACCGAGATCGTCTTCTACGGCGCGACGTGCACGAACGTGCGCACGGCGTCGGGAGGCACGCCGCTGGTTGCTGCGTTCGGTTGCCCGCCGCCCGGGTGATCGCCGAAACGACAGCGCTCTACGGATCAGAAGCAGGCGGCAATCGTCGGCATGGTCACGCGCGGCGCTGTCGAGCGGGCGGGCGCAATTCGGCTTCGGCCGTTCGTCGCACACGAACCGATGCACGCGACGGCGTGAAGATCGATTGATGCGTCTCGAAGCACTGCAACAAGATTGCGGGGACGTATCGAATCCAACCGACTCCGTGTCGTAGCGCGAACTCGTAGAGCGATGCGTATTCCGTGTCTCGCAATCGAATGCGATCGATGAAGAGCACCTCTCGCCCGTCGGACTCGCGGCGTGCGACCAATCGCGCGCGGAGTTCACCGTCGCGAACGGTCGGCGTCAGCTCCGCGTGCACGGGCACTTTCATCCAGCCGCCGGGATCGGTGAACGGAACGTCGTTCACCGTCAGCGCTCCCGCCTCCATCGCCAGTTTCGTTCCCAAGGGGACCGCAGAGAGTCGCCAGGTCATCGAACCCCTCCTCCTGCGTCGGGAACGTTCGCTCGCTCGCGCCGCAACTCGCTGGCTGCAACCGGTGCGCCTTGCGAAGGCGAATGCTGCCGGGCGCAAGTGACGTCGAACGACACACTTCGTGATGCGCGCGCGGCGCACCGCGAACCGGACGATCGTGTGTTGTGTGCGCGATGCACGGCGATGCGACGGGCGTCGTAAAGACGCGTGTCAGTCGCGGTGCATTACGAACGAAGGTCCGATTCGCCTACGCATGCGAGCGCACCTCGCGCACTCCGACGCTGATGCGGCCACCAAGGGGCGGCTCGCACCTTCTCACGGCAAGCTCGCGAGGATCTCGCGTACGAACTCGGCGTCGTCCCCGCCCTCGACCAGGCGCGCGACGATCTCGTCGTCGCTCATCCGGAGCCGCCGGTAGGCCTTGATCTCGATCGCGCGGATCTTCCGGCGCACTGCATCGAAGTCCTCGGTTCCTTCGTCGTCGCTCGAACTCGCGAGCGCCGAGCGTGCCGACGCTGCGGGCAGCGCTTCGACTCGCACCCAGCCGCGCTCCCATGACCAACGCGCATGCTGCAGGTACTTCTCACCGAATCCCTCCTCGACGATGTACTCACCCGCTTCGATGCTCTTGCGCATCGCCTCGAGGAGCGATGGCAGGCCGTACGCAACGAGTCGCGGCACTTCCGGCTCGTTGTCGAACCAATGGAAGACGCGCCCCGACCGCACGTGAATCACCAGGTACTGATGATCCATGTTGCCGAAGACCACGAAGCGGAAGTCGGCGATCTCGTCGTCGAGAAAGCCCGCGTCGCGCAGTTCGTCGGCGTTCGCGCGGTTCTTCGCGAGGCGCTTGTTGCAGCGCTCGGTCTCGTTTCCGACGACGAAATCCAGCCCTTCCCAGAGGCCGTCGAGTTCCTCGCGCTGGCCGCCGTGCAGTTGCCACAGCGCGCGGAGGGTCGTCGGAATCGGCACATCGAGTCGGGTCGCGAGCGCGGCGATTTCTGAGTCGGAAAGCCCGGGCGCGAGGTTCGCCACGACGGCCGGCACGAGCGGTCGAAGCGCTCGAAGCAGACGATCGAGTTGCGGCTCGACGTCGGTACGCGCCGTCTCTAGCGCATTCGCGAGTGCACGTTGCGTTCGCATGACGGACCTTCGCACGTGCACATCGGATAGTCACC
>CBIHQZ010000520.1:0-5533 GCA_966212315.1 uncultured Myxococcales bacterium | reverse complement strand
GTCTGGAGCGTCACCGGCGCATCGTCGGATGGCACGTCGGTGTTCGTCACGTCGGGCAATGGCCGTGCGTCGCTGCGCGTGGACTCGACGGATCCGATGCGCTCGTTCGGCGACGCGGTGATGCGACTGTCGCCGGCGCTCGCACTCGATCATCACGCGTGTTTCGACGTCGCTTCGCCCACCGCGGCGTGCGGTACCGAGGATCGCGCGAATCTGCGCAACGTCTTCATGCCGCGTCACGCGGAGTTGCTCGGGCGCGATCAGATTGCCGACAACGATTCGAGCAACGACACGGGCTCGCCCGATCTCGATCTCGGCATCACCGGGCCGCTTCTCCTCCCGAGTGCATCGCTCGCCGAGAATCAGGGCATCGACGATGGCCGGCGGCTGACGGTCGCGGCCGGCAAGGACGGCTTCGTGTACTTGATCGATCGCGATCGCATGGGAGGCGTCGGACCGTCGCGACTCACGAGCGACGCGGACATTCCGAATCTGATCGGCGCGGAGTTGCACAGCTTGATGCTCTCGCCGTCGTCGGCTTCGGGTGGCGTGCGCTCGGCCCCGGCCTACTTCGAAGGGCACAGCGGGCGGTATCTGTTCACCGTCGGATCCGACGTTCTCGCGGGACGCGCGGATGCACCGCACGGGCTCGCAGCGCTTCGTCTCACGCGCGTCGTCGATCCCACGCCGGCCGCGTGTGCAGCGCTTCCGCGGACGTTGAACACCCGCAACGTACGGATTCCGTGCGCCACCATCTGGGGTTCGATCTCGCGGCCCGGGCTCGAAGTCGCGTGGAGCGGAAGTGGTCCGCTCGCGGGCGGATCGCCGTTCGTCAGCTCGAATGGCGCGGACAGCGGCATCGTGTGGGTGACGTTCGAGCGCGGAAGCAACGGCAACGGATTGCTGCAAGCGTATGCAGCCGAGAGCGTCGCGAGCGTCGCCGATCCGATCTACCGCTCGGATGCGAACAGCGCCGACCGTGTGCCGGGCAACGCGACGACGTTCGCTTCTCCGATCGTTGCGAACGGCCGCGTGTACGTGACGGGTTCGACATTCGTCGCGATGTACGGACTGCGACCGAACTACACCCCGGTGCCGCCGCCGCCCGCGCCGCCGCCGGTCCCCGACTGCGAGCCAGGCGTGTCGTGGGAGTCGTTCGGGCGCGGATTCATGGCGGCCTACTGCACCAACTGTCACGCGGAGTACACCGACCTCGGGTTCACGCGCGGGCGTCGTGACCGAGTCGCAGACGCCATCTGGACCGCGATGGGCGCTGTCGGATCGATGCCGCCGAACCGCGAAGGAATGGTGGTGCCGATGCCGACCGACGGAGAGCGGCGCACGATCGCGAATTGGCTTCGTTGCGGTGCGCCTGCGATGCAGACGCGATTCCACAGCGGCTTCGAAATCGTCGCGGCACCGAACGGCGCGTGGGAAGGCGACGCGGACTTCATCGACGCCACGCGGCCCGGAACGCTGAGCGCAGATCGACTGATGGGGGCGAGCGTCGTGAACGCGTTCGCACCGGATGTGCCCGACGCGCTGTTCGCGATCGATCGCGTGGGTGCAACGCGCTACCGCGTGCCGGTGCCGGGGGCCGGGCGTTACGACGTGCGGTTGTACGTCGCCGAGAACGCGTGTCTCAGCGGCAGCACGACGTGTCGTGACCCGTTCGACGTGAGCATCGGCGGCGCGCCGTGGCTGTCAGGTTTCGATGTGTACGCGGCGGCGGGCGGGGCCAGACGCGTGGTGGGTCGTGCGACGACGGTGACGTTGACGAGCACGAACACGCTGCTGATGGACGTGAGCAATCGCGGGAAAGTGCACGCGATCGAAGTGGTACGGATCGGGGATTGAAGCAGAGCTGCGCGCGGCGAGCGGAACGAACGTTCGCCGCGGCTTCGATCGAACAGTGCGATTACTCGGCGCCGAGCAGGGGCTCGAACGCTTCGTCGGGAAGATCGATCCCTTCTTCACTCGCCTCCACACCCGGCTTCGCGACCGCGGCGACCAGCATCTCGAGAAACGCCGCGAAGCTCTTCGCGACCACGCGGCGATGCGAGTCGTCGTCCGCGATGAAGATCACCTGGCCGGCGTTGCCACCGGGCGCGGGATCGAGATCGATGCAGTGATACTGGCTCGCACCGAACACGCACGTGATCGGCCACCACTTCGGATGCCGATGGAACGGCCGCACCGGCCCGTGCGTCACGACGTCGCCAGGTCCCTCGTCGTCCCAATCGTTTTCGATCGTCTCGTACTCACCAGCTGCGAACTGGAGCGGAAGAATGTCGAAGCCTGCGAACAGCGGCGACAGCGTGCCGCTCTCGTCGTCGACCGGAACGAAGCGCTGGCCATCGTGCTTCGCGAGGAACGCGCGATAGTCGTCGGGCAGCTTCGCGCCGAGCATCTCTTCGACGTCGGCAGTTGCTTCCGCGTCGGCGGGCGCGCCGAACGAGTTGGCGAGTTTCGGAGCGTTCTTCTGGAGCCAGGCAGTCAGCGTGGCGATCGATCGGTCGATGGCTTCGGAGGTCATGCCGCGGCGTCTAGCACGGTTTCACGACACGGGGAGCAGGCTCGCGCGTGCTGTTCAATCCGCGACGATCGGAGCCTGGTCCATGGATTGACTCGGCGAGGCAGAGCTGGCCGGCGCAGTGCTCGACGAAGACGCCGCCTGACTGTCGCCGCCACCGAAATGCACGCGAATTCCCGCGGCGCCCGCGAGCGAGCCGTACTGCCCGGGAATCGAATCGAACACGAGCGCGGCCCACACGCCGAAGTTCTTGGTCACGTCGTATTCGCCGCGCAGCTCGAACGAGAGCCAGGCGGACGTGCCGCGCGCGCCCGTGAGCCCTTGGAAGATTCCCGCGGTGACGCCGACGCCGGCATGCACGGGTACGTAGGCACGCCACGGAAACCAGAACCGCCCGGTCGCGCCGATGGCGAATGCGCTCGTGGGCGAGAAGATCAGTTGCGTGCTGAGCCCCACTTCGAGCCCGTAGCGCGGCAACACTGCGTACGCGCCTTCGAGTCGGAGCGCGGCGAGGAGCACGGCGGCCGGCGGCGCACCGGCAGGGCGATTCACGGGCGAGACGCGTCCACCGAAAACCAGTCCGCCCCCGAGCGACCACGGGCCGCCTTCGCTGAGTGTGTAGACGTGCCGATCGTTCAACCGGCGCTGTCGTTCGGCTTCGGCACGCGCACGTTGGGCGGCTTCTTCACGCGCGCGACGCTCGGCCTCTGCCCGCGCCTGCTGTTCCGCCTCGGTGCGCGCACGCTGCTCGGCTTCGAGACGCGCACGGTCCTCGGGCGAGAGCTGCATCGCGTCCGGCGCCCACAGCGCGGCGAGCATCCCCGGGATCACCGTCGACTCTTCGCCGTCACCGAGGTTGCGCGATTGGGTCGCCATTCGCGACGTCGCGACTTCGTAGAGACGCAGCTCGAGGTTGTATTGCCCCGCAAGCGGCACGACGCGCCCCGTGAGCACGTGCGTCGCGCTCATCGACCGTCCGAACGCGACGAGACTCGCGGTATCGGTGGGAGGTGTCGCGGCTGCTGCGTTGCGAACGGTGGTGCGATCCGGGCCGATGGCGCCGCGCGCGAGCAACGCACTGCGCGTCGCGTCTTCGGCGATCTGGAGAAGGTCGGGTGATGCGGTTCCTTCGAACGGCATCTGCACCACGAGCGGCGGCGCGCTCGGCTGCGGCGCGGTGGCCGTCGTCTGTGCGTGCGCGACCCTCGACACCGTCGCAACGGTGACCGCACAGGCGAGCGCGAGGGCAACGCCCGAAGCCCGATTCAACCGAGCACCTCGCGATCCTTCCCCGGCCCCTTCGGCGGCCCCACGATCTGCTCGCGCTCCATCTTCTCGACGATGCGCGCGGCCACGTTGTAGCCGATCGCGAGTTGGCGCTGGATCCACGACACGCTGCATCGGCGTGATGAAAGCACGATCGCAACGGCTCTTTCGTACTTCTCCATCGGGACCTTGATCTCCGGCTCGTCGGCGGCGCCATCGGACTCCTCGTCGCGCGGACGAAGGATTTCTTCGTCATACGTCGGCGTCCCCTGTTTCCTCCAATGGTCCGTGACGGCCTGAACCTCATCCTCGCTGACGTACGCACAATGGACGCGACGCAGATCGCTCGAGCCCGGCGGCAGGATCAACATGTCGCCGCGACCGAGCAGGTGCTCGGCGCCCTGCTGGTCGAGAATCGTGCGCGAATCGACGCGCTGCGAGACCTTGAACCCGACGCGCGAAGGAAAGTTGGCTTTGATGACGCCCGTGATCACGTCGACGCTGGGGCGCTGCGTCGCAAGGATCACGTGAATGCCGGCGGCACGCGCTTTCTGTGCGAGTCGCGCCACCGCTGCTTCGACTTCCTTGCCCGCGACCATCATCAGGTCCGCGAACTCATCCACCACCACCAGGATGTACGGCATCTTGGTGGGCGGCTTCGGATTCTCCTCGGCCATCGGTTCGCCATCAGGACCGACGCCGACGGCCTTTTCGTACGAGTTCTGCTTGCCGCCGGTGAACTCGCGGAACGACTTCCCTTCGGCCACGGCCTTGAGCACGCGCTCGTTGTACGTCGTGATGTTGCGTGAGCCGGTGTGCGCGAAGAGCGTGTACCGCCGCTCCATTTCGTCGACGACCCAGCGCAGCGCGAGCGATGCCTTCTTCATGTCGGTGACGACCGGGAGAAGCATGTGCGGGATGCCGTCGTACACGGCGAGTTCGACCTGCTTCGGATCGATCATGAGCAAGCGCACTTCGTCGGGGCGTCGCTTGTAGAGCAGCGACGTGAGCATGACGTTGAGACCCACGCTCTTACCGGAACCGGTCGAACCCGCGACGATGAGATGCGGCATGGTCGCGAGGTCGACGAAGTACGGCGCACCGACGACGTCCTTGCCGAGCGCGACCGGGAGCGCGCCGCCGAGCGACTGGAACGCAGGCGTCTCCATCATCTCGCGGAACGACACCATCTGACGCTTCGCGTTCGGGATCTCGAAGCCGACGCGGCCCTTGCCGGGAATCGGGGCGACGATGCGCACCGAGAGCGCTTCGAGGCTCATCGCGATCTCGTCGCTGCGGCGCACGATCTTCGACAGCGTCGTGCCCGGCGCCGGCGAGAACTCGTACGTCGTGACGACGGGACCGGGGTGGATCTCTTTCACCACGCCTTCGATCGCGTAGTCCTTGAGCGTCTTGATGAGGCGATCGGCGGTGACTCGCAGTTGCGCTTCGTCGAGCTGCAACGTGTTCGCGGCCATCGGCGCGAGCAGACCCGTCGAGGGGATCTCCATCGCTTCTTCGGGCGTCGCCGCGGGGAACGGCAGCGGCGGCTGCTTCTCGACCGTCACGCCCGAACCGGTCGCGGTGCGCATCGCGGCCTTGATCTCCTCGTCGTGCGAAACGATCTGGAACTTCTCGCCTTCGTCGTCGGCGTCGTCGAGCGCATCGCTCTCGCGCTCCATCGGTTCGGCTTCGAGCACGCGCTCTGAGATGACCGGAACCGGGTCCGCTGGG
>CBIHQZ010000519.1:0-5541 GCA_966212315.1 uncultured Myxococcales bacterium | reverse complement strand
TCCGCGGCAGAGGGCGCCATAGGTGAGGCTGCCGACGCCGTGGGCGAGACACCATGGAAGGATTTCCTTCTGTGACTCGCGCTCGAAGAGATTGAGCGGTGGCTGCGCAGCCGAGATGGGCGCGATCTTCGAGAAGCGCTCCATGGCGGCGATCGAGTAGTTCGATACGCCGATCGCGCGGATCTTTCCCGCCACCTTCAGGTCGAGCAACGCCTGTGCAGTCTCTTCGTACGGCGTGTCGAGATCGGGCCAGTGGACGAGATACAGATCGATGTAATCCGTCCTCAGTCGGCGCAGCGAGACCTCGATCTCGTCGAAGATCTCCTTGCGCGTGGAGTTCCGGAACAAGGCGTTGCCTTGGCGTTCGAGCCCCGTCTTCGTCGAAATCACGACCCGGTCGCGACAGCCGCGCTCGGCGATCGCGCGCCCTACCACGTCTTCGGAGTGACCGAAGCCGTACGCCGGCGCCGTGTCGATGAGTGTGATCCCGAGATCGAGTGCTGCGTGAATCGTTCGCACCGACTCGTCGTCGTCGGTCCCGCCCCATTGGACTCCGCCCATGGCCCATGTGCCGAGACCGACCCGGCTCGCCTGCACGGGCACGTCGCGAATCGTCGTGTACTCCATTTGTCCCCCAGTAATCGCTTCACGACGCAGAGTCCGGGCCACCGCAGGCGAGCAGGCCGAGGCTCTTCGGCATCGTCGCGCGGCCACGGTGTTTCGCACGCGAGCGGCGTACTCCCGAACACCTGCACCTCGACACGTCTGATGCGCAGCGCGCGTACGGCACCGGCTCCAGCCGCGCGATGGCGTACGCGCGAGCGTGCACGATCGCACGTCGCCACGTGCTGCCAAGCCGCGCATTGCGGAACAGGACGATGACGATACGCGCGCGTTCCCCGAGCAACAGCACGCCGCGCACGCCGGTTGCTTCGACGCGTCGGCGGGGGTGATGAGCGTGATGACGACTTTGATGCCGACGGTCGGCCTTCCCGTGGGTACGCGCGCGTGCCTCTTCGATGTCGACGGCGTGCTCACCCAGACGGCCAAGACCCATGCACGCGCGTGGAAGCGCACGTTCGACGACTTCTTGCGCGAGCGATCGGAACGCACGGGCGAGCCGTTCGTGCCGTTCGAACTGAGCGACTACAACCGCTTCGTCGACGGGCGTCTGCGCCTCGACGGCGCACAGATGTTCCTCGCCTCCCGCGACATCAAGCTCGATGAGGGCGAAATTCTCGAGATCACCGGTCGTAAGGACGCGCTGTTCCTCGATGTGCTGCGCCACGATCACGTCGAGCCGTACGAGGGTTCGATCCGCTTCGTACGCGCCGTGCGCGAAGCCGGGCTCCAGACCGCCGTTGTCTCGGCGAGTCGGAATTGCGAGGCCGTGCTCGACTCCGCTGGCATCGCCGATCTGTTCGACGCGCGAATCGACGGCAAAGTGGCCGCGTCCGAACATCTCGCCGGCAAGCCGGCACCCGACACATTCGTCGCGGCCGCGCACGCGATCGGCGTAGCAACCGAGCATGCTGCCGTGTTCGAAGACGCCCTCGCGGGTGTCGAAGCCGGACGCGCCGGGCACTTCGGATATGTCGTCGGCGTCGATCGCGCCGGACAGGCCGATGCACTTCGCGAGCACGGGGCCGACATCGTCGTGACGGACCTGGCCGCGCTGCTGGAGCCGGCGCGATGATCACCGATCCAGTGTTCCAAGTGAGTCCGTGGTCGCTCCACGAGACCGCGCTGCGACTCGACGTGCTGTCGCAGACCGAATCCGTATTCGCGCTCTCAAACGGCTTTCTGGGCGTGCGCGGAAACCTCGACGAAGGTGAGCCGAATGGCATTCCCGGCACATACCTGAACGGCGTGTACGAGTTGCGCCCGCTACCGGTCGCGGAGAGTCAGTTCGGCACGCCCGAGTCCGGCCAGACGATCGTGAACGTGACCAACGGCAAGTTGATGCGTCTGCTGGTCGACGACGAACCATTCGACCTTCGTTACGGCCGAATGCTCGCGCACGATCGCATCCTCGATCTGCGCGCGGGGACTCTGAAGCGCCGCGTGGAATGGCGATCGCCGGCAGGGCGCACGGTGCGCGTGACCTCCACCCGATTCGTCTCGTTCACGCACCGCACGATCCTCGCGATCGAATACGAAGTGGAATCACTCGACGGGCCTGTCAGCGTGGTCGTGCAGTCCGAACTCGTCGCGAACGAAGCCGTGCCACATGACCCGTCGGATCCGCGCGCGGCCGCCGCGACCGAGTCGCCGCTGGTCTCCGAAGAGCATCTGGGTCGCGATGCCGCCGCACTCCTGATGCACACGACGCGCAGCACTCGATTGCGCGTCGCAGCCGCGATGGATCACATCGTCGCCGGAACGCCCGCGCTTCGCGTGATGACCGAGACGTGGCCCGACGAGGCGCGCGTGATCGCCATCGACAAGCTCGAGCCCGGTCAGCGTTTGCGCATCGTGAAGTTCGTGGCCTACGGGTGGTCGCACGCGCGAACGCAGCCCGCCGTTCGCGATCAAGTGGCCGCCGCATTGCTGGCCGCGCGTACGACGGGATGGGAGCAACTGCTCGCGGAGCAAGAAGCCTATCTCGATGACTTCTGGGCAACGGGCGATGTGGAGTTGGAGGGTGATCCAGAGATTCAACAAGCAGTGCGCTTCGCGATGTTCCAACTGCTCTCGTCGGGCGCGCGCGGCGAAGGTCAGGCCATTCCCGCCAAGGGTCTGACGGGAAGCGGCTACGACGGGCATTCTTTCTGGGACACCGATCTCTACGTTCTGCCGATGCTCGCGTACACGGCGCCGCGCGCCGCAGTCGGTGCGCTGCGATGGCGGCACTCGACGCTCGCGGAGGCGAAGCAACGCGCAGCGCATCTCGGTCTCGCGGGCGCGGCATTTCCGTGGCGCACCATCCACGGTGAAGAATGCTCGGGGTACTGGCCGGCGGGAACGGCGGCCTTCCACGTGAACGCCGACATTGCCTCGTCCGTCATCGTGTACGTCCGCGCCACCGGCGACGACGCGTTCGAGCGCGATTACGGCACCGAGATCCTCGTCGAGACGGCGCGGCTCTGGTGCTCGCTCGGGCACTACGATCTTCACGGCGGCTTTCGCATCGACGGTGTCACCGGCCCTGACGAGTACACGTGCATCGTCGACAACAACGTCTTCACCAACTTGATGGCGGCGCGAAATCTCATCGGCGCAGTGGAAGCGTGCGAGCGCCATCGCGAGGCGGCCCGCGAACTCGGCGTCACACCCGAGGAGCTGGCGAGGTGGCGCGCGGCGGCGGAACACATGGTCGTTCCGTTCGACGAAGAACTCGGCGTGCATCAGCAATCGGACGGATTCACGCGTCACGCGACGTGGGACTTCGAAGGCACGCGTGCCGATCAGTATCCGCTGCTGCTCCATTTCCCCTACTTCGATCTCTATCGAAAGCAGGTCGTGAAGCAGCCCGACCTCGTGCTCGCGATGCAGTTGTTCAGAGACCGCTTCACGCCCGAGCAGCGAGCGAGGAACTTCGACTACTACGAAGCGATCACGGTGCGCGACTCGTCGCTCTCGGCGTGCACCGAGGCGGTCGCCGCCGCGGACGCGGGGCATCTGCGACTCGCGTACGACTACGCGACCGAAGCGGCGTTGATCGACCTTCACGACCTTCAGCGCAACACACGCGATGGTCTGCATCTCGCGTCGCTGGCGGGGACATGGATCGCGCTGGTGCTGGGATTTGGCGGGTTCCGGGACTTCGGTGACCGTCTGTCGTTCGCGCCGCGGTTACCCGACGCGCTCACACGGTTGGCGTTCTCGCTGCGGCATCACGAGAACTGCCTCCGCGTAGACATCACCAAGCAAGACGCGACGTACTCTCTCAAGCGCGGCGAGGGACCCATGAACATCACGCATCACGACGAGCGCCTCGTCGTCGGTGCGGAACCCGTGGTGCGACCTATTCCACTCGTCGCGAATCGCAGGCCGCCGGTGCAGCCGCACGGTCGCGAGCCGCTTCACCGTCCGTGCCGATGAGGGACCCAGCGTGCGCGTACTCGTCATGAACGCCGGCTCCAGCACGCTCAAATGGACGCTGCTCGACGGCCGTGACCGCTCGACGCTCGGTGCCGGAAGCGCAGCGTGGTCCTCACCGCGATTCGAGCGTCGAAGTGCGCAGATCGGCCGCGTGTTGGACACGATCGAGGGCGTCGATGCCATCGGGCACCGCGTGGTGCTCGGCGGAACGCAGTTCCGCGACACCGTGATCATCGACGACAGCGCGCGCGCCGGACTCGAATCGCTGGCGGCGCTCGACCGCCTTCACATGATGCCCGCGCTCGCGGGGATCGATGCCGCGACGGTGCGGTTCCCCGGCGTGACGCAGATCGCGGCGTTCGACACGTCGTTTCACGCGAACCTACCCGACGCGGCCGCGCAATACGCCATTCCGTTCGAATGGAGCGAGCGATGGGGACTTCGTCGATTCGGATTTCACGGATTGAGTTGCGACCATGCGCTCGATCGCACGAAGGCATTTCTCGGATGTACGCCGGCGAAGATGATCGTTTGTCATCTCGGAAGTGGTTGCTCCATCACGGCGATTGCCGACGGACGATCCGTGGACACGACCATGGGCTTCACACCGCTCGATGGCGTGACGATGTCGACGCGTTCGGGGTCGGTGGATCCGGGATTGTTGCTGCATCTCGTCGAGCACTGCGGTGTGGGCATCGAGGATCTGCGCGAGGCGCTCGAGACCCGCTCCGGACTCCTCGGTCTGTCGGGCCTATCCGGAGATCTTCGCGCCGTGCTCGCGTCGGACTCACCACGCGCGCGACTCGCTTACGAGCAGTTCACCTGGACCCTCCGGCGCGCGGTCGGCGCGATGGCCGGCGTCCTCGGTGGCGTCGACGCACTCGTCTTCACCGGCGGTATCGGCGAGAACGAACCGCGCGTGCGCGCCGATGTCTCGAGCGCGCTCGCGTTCGCGGGGCTGCGTCTCACGAACGATGTTCCGAGTACCGCCGATCGGTTGCTCTCGGCGAGTGATTCGCGCGTCGCCGTGTTGCTCGTGCACGCGCGCGAGGACCTCGTCGTGCTTCGCGAGGTGTTGCATCGCCTGCACGAAGCGAGACCGCCGGCGAACAACGATTCGCGCGCGATCTCGGCGCCCGATATTCGAGTCGATGCGTCCCGTCTTCCCGACAAGGAGTGTTCGTCATGACCCAGCCATGGATCGACAGTGGACGTGCGAGAGCGACGAACAACACGCCCCGCAAGGGACCGCTCGGCGCCGAGGAATTGCAACTCATTCACGCCTATTGGCGCGCCGCGAACTATCTCACCGTCGGACAGATCTACCTGTTCGACAATCCGCTACTCAAAGCGCCGTTGACCAAGGATCACGTCAAGCCGAGGTTGCTGGGTCATTGGGGAACAACGCCCGGTCTCAATCTCGTGTATGCGCATCTCAATCGCGTGATCGCGAAAAATGATCTCGACGTGGTGTACGTAGCGGGCCCCGGTCACGGC
>CBIHQZ010000518.1:0-5547 GCA_966212315.1 uncultured Myxococcales bacterium | reverse complement strand
GTCGGCCCAGACCGCCTCGGCATTTGCCGGCAGCGCCACGACGTCGACCGGCGCCCGTCCCACGCGATGGTGGAGCGGGCCGATCGGGTTCGGCGTGTCGGTCGTGCGTTAGCTCGCCGCGCGCTTCACGGGCTTCTTGCGCTTCGCGGTGTTCGGTTCGTCGACGGGGGCCTTCGCGACGGCGGGCTCGCTCGCGTCGCCACGCGCTGCACGCAGCACCGTTCCCGTCGGCGTATCCATCCGCGCGACGTGATCCGGCGCTCCCTCGGCGACGACGTGTCCACCGCGCGTGCCTCCGTCGGGTCCCATCTCGACGATCCAATCGGCCGATGCGAGCACCGATGGATGGTGCTCGACGACGACGAGCGAATCGCCGCGATCGACGAGACGCTGGAGCACGGCGATCAATCGCTCGACGTCCGAGAGATGGAGTCCGGTCGTGGGCTCGTCGAGCACGTACATCACGCCGCCGCCGCGCCCCGAGAGTTCGGTCGCGAGCTTGATACGCTGCGCTTCACCGCCCGAGAGGGTGTGTGAACCCTGGCCGAGTGTGAGGTACCCGAGTCCGAGATCCGCGAGGAGATTCAAGGGACGTGCGAGCGAACTGACTTGCGAGAACACCTGGCGCGCTTCGTCGACGGTGAGCTGCAAGATCTCGCCAGGGTCGTATCCGTGCAGCGTGACTTCGCGAGTTTCGCGCGAGAAACGCAGCCCGTTGCAGACCTCGCACGGCACCACGACATCGGGGAGGAAGCTCATCTCGACGTGCTTCACGCCGCCGCCCTCGCACTCCTCGCACCGCCCTCCGCCCTTCTCGGTCGTGGTGTTGAACGAGAAGCGACCGACGCCCCATCCCCTCGCCCGCGCTTCCGCGGTGGTCGCGAGCATCTTTCGGATCTCGTCCCAGATGCCGATGTACGTGGCCGGAACCGAGCGTGGGGTGCGACCGATCGGCGACTGATCGACCATCTTCACGGTCTGCAGCTGGTTCGCGCCCGTGATCGATCCGTGCGCGAGCGGCGGCTCCGTTTCGAGACCGAACTTCTCACGCAACGCGGGGAAGAGGATGCCATCGACCAGCGTGCTCTTGCCCGAACCCGACACACCCGCGACGCAGACGAGACGCTTCAGCGGAAAGCGAACGGTGGCGTCCTTGAGATTGTGCGCGCAGGCGCCTTTCACCACGACGCTCGGGTGGTCGCTCGGCACCGGGCGGCGCTGCGCGTGTTGCCCCGGTCGAACCCGCAACGAACGCGCGGTCGGCGATGCTTCGTCGGCGAGGACGTCGTTCGCAGGTCCCTGGGCAACGATGGTTCCGCCGGCCTTTCCACCGGCGGGACCGAGATCGAGAAGATGGTCCGCCGCGCGGATGACGTCGGCATCGTGCTCGACGACGATGACGCTCGCGCCTCGCTCGACGAGCCGCCGCATCGCGGTGATGAGACGCCAGGTATCCCGCCCGTGCAGCCCGATGGTGGGTTCGTCGAGAACGTACAGAACGCCGGTGAGACCCGCACCGATCTGCGCGGCGAGTCGCAAGCGCTGCATCTCGCCGCCAGAAAGCGTGTTCGCGCGTCGATCGAGCGCGAGGTAATCGAGCCCGAGTTGTTCCAGCGTCGCGAGCTTCGTGTCGAGCTGACCGAGCGGCGCCTCGGCGATCGTTCGTTCGCGCGCCGGGAGATCGAGTGCTTGGAGTGCCACGCGCAGTTCGCTCGAGGTCGACCCGACGAGTTCGTGAAAGCGCCGCCCTGCGAGACGCACCGCGCGCGGAATCGGCGCGAGACGCGTGCCGTTGCAGTCCGAGCAAGTGTCGCCGTCGTCATCGAGCCCGGTCCCTTCGCACGACGCGCACTGACCTTGCCGCGTGTTGAACGAGAAGTGCCGCGGATCGAGTTCGGGTACGCCGCGCGAACACTTCGGACATGCCCGTCGCGTGCTGATGTTGATCGGTTCGCTCGTCGTGCCATCACGCTCGTCGCGCTGAATGATCGCGTGCGCTTCGGCGAGCGATGCCGCGCGTTGCACGAGCGTCACGAGTTGCTCGGTGTCCGATGCCTTCGCCGCACCGACCCAGAACGCGATGTCGTGCTCCTGCGTCTTCTTCAGCGCCGGCGCCTTGCGCGGATCGCAGGTCGCGCCGTCGATACGCACCGTTTCGATGCCGGCGCGAATCGCGCGTTCGAGAACGTCTTTGTGCCAGCCCTTTCGACCGCGAACGACGGGCGCCCACACCGAAAGATTCGCCTTGGCGGGGAACGTCTGCGCGAGTTCACGCGCGATCACCTGCGGCGAACGCGCACCGATCGGCAGATCGCACTTCGGGCAGTACGGCGTGCCGACCTTCGCGAACAGCAATCGCAGGTAGTGCGCGGTCTCCGTCACGGTCGCGACCGTGCTCATCGCGCCCGCGCGTGCGGTGCGCTGCTCGAGCGAAATCGCCGGCGGAATTCCGGCGATGCGATCGACATCGGCGCGGCCGAGCGACGGGAGGTACTGACGCGCGTAGGGCGAGAGTGTCTCGAGGAATCGCCGCTGCCCCTCGGCGTACACGACGTCGAACGCGAGCGATGACTTTCCGCTGCCCGACGGTCCGGTGAACACCACGAGCTTCTCGCGCGGAAGTTCTACGTGCGGGACGCGAAGATTGTGCTCGTGTGCACCGTCGACCACGATCGACGTGCGCGTCGCATCGTTTTCGTCGGCCGCGGCCCGCGCCGGCCGCGCCACTGCTTCCGGCTCGGCACCACGCAGCGTGTCCGCGAGAAACGATGCAAAGCGCGATCGATCGACGCGACTGACTTCTTCCGGCGTCCCTGCCGCGACGACCTCGCCGCCTCCGGCTGCCGCTTCGGGTCCGATGTCGATCACGTGATCCGCGTGCGCTGCGACGTACGGATCGTGTTCGACCGCGACCACGCTCACGCCGCGCTCGACCAGCGACGTGACTGCTGCCAGCACTGTGTCGACATCGACGCGATGCAACCCAGCGGTCGGCTCGTCGAGCACCAGCAACGTCCCCGGGCCCGCATCGACGAGTGCGCGCGCGAGCTTCAATCGCTGCGCCTCGCCCCCCGACAGCATCGAGAGCGGCTGACCGAGCGCGAGGTAGCCCAGTCCCACGTCGAGCATCGGTTGCAGCGCCTTCACGAGTGCAGGGACGTCCGCGAAGTGCTCGGCGACTTCGCGAGCGCTGCGCTCGAGCACGTCGGCAATGCTCCATCCACGGCATTGCACTTCGAGTACTTCGTCGCGAAAGCGTCGGCCGTGGCAGTCGGGACACTTGAACGACACGTCCGCGAGAAACTGCATCTCGACGGTTTCGAAGCCGTCGCCATTGCACGAAGGGCAGCGTCCGCCATCGACGTTGAACGAGAACGTCCCCGGCGTGTATCCGCGTGCTTTCGAGTCGGGCAGGGCCGCGAACTGCGAGCGAATCGAATCGTACGCGTGCATGTACGTCGCCGCGTTGCCGCGCGAAGTGCGCCCGAGCGGCGCCTGGTCGACGAACTCCACCGCACTCACGACGCCCGCGCCTTCGAGTGCATCGAACGGCAGCGGCGCATCCGACGACGCCTGCGAACCGATCGCACGCGCGATGGCCGGATACAGCGTCTCGGCGACGAGCGAACTCTTGCCCGAGCCCGAGACACCCGTGACGCACGTGAACACGCCGAGCGGGAATCGTGCGGTGACGTTCTTCAGGTTGTGACCGCGGGCGCCGCGCAACACGACCCACGCCTTCGGCGCACGCCGCGCTCGAGTAATCGCCGCGTGCCCGCGCAGTGCGAGACCGGTCGGCGTCTTCGCGTCGCGCAGCGCGTCGGGAGGCCCATCGAACACGATCGATCCGCCACGCGCACCCGCGCCGGGCCCGAGTTCGACGACACGATCGGCGCTCGCGATGACGGTGAGGTCGTGCTCGACCACCACCGGCACGTTGCCGAGTTTCGCGAGCCCGCGCGCGACGTCCACCAATCGCGCCGCATCGCGCGGATGCAGTCCGACCGTCGGTTCGTCGAGCACCATCAACGTGCCGGTGAGCGACGTGCCGAGCGCCGCCGTGAGCGAAACGCGCTGCACCTCACCGCCCGACAGACTGCGCGACGGGCGATCGAGCGACAGGTAACCGAGCCCCACGCGCTGCAGATATCCCAGTCGCGTATGAATTTCCGCGCGCACACGATCGGTGGGTTCATCGATGAGCGGCAGCGTGTCGAGCCGCGCGGAGAGATCCGCAACCGGCAACTGCCCGGCCTCGGCGAGCGACAAACCTGCTACGCGATATCGCTGCACCTCGGGGCGCAATCGCGAGCCTCCGCACGCGCGGCACGACTCGTACTTCCGATAGCGCGCGAGGAACACGCGCACGTGCATCTTGTACGTCTTCGTCTCGAGCCACTCGAACCATTCGCGAACGCCGTAGAAGCCCTTCTGCCCGTGCTCGACGATCTTTCGAAACGCCTCGGGCAGATCGCGCCACGCAACGTTGGTGGGCACGTTCATCGACTTGGCGAGCTTGTTCACCTGCCGCCGCTCGCGCGTCGCACGCTTGCCCGTCCACGCTTTGATCGCGCCGTCGTCGAGCGATAGCGAGGGATCCGCGATGACCTTGTCCCAGTCGAGTTCGATCGTGCGTCCGAAGCCGCGGCACGTCGCGCACGCACCGAGCGGGCTCTGGAAACTGAACAAGCCCGGGCTCGGAACCGGATAGCTCGTACCGCAATTCGCGCAGTCGAGTCCGCGCACGAAACGCTGCGGCGCGCCCGGCTTCTCGGGATCGTGGACGTCCGCGCGACCGCCGCGCGTGAACGCCGTGCCGACCGCTTCGGCGAGGCGCGAACGTTCTTCTTCGCGCAACGCGAATCGATCGACGATCACATCGATCGAACCCTTCGCCACCGCCGCGGAGGGAGGCACTTCGTCGAGGTCCATCGTCTTGCCGTCGAGCCACACGCGGCGATATCCCGCCTCGAGCAAACCCTCGCGCACGCCGAGGTATCGCTCCGCGTCCCCGGTGCTCACCGGGTACGTCACGACGGCCTTTACGCCCTCGCGACCGGCGAGCCGTTCGAGCACCGCATCGGTCGCTCCCGCCACGGTGCCGCGTTTCACTTCCGTGCCGCACCGATCGCACGTGATCGTCGAAGCGCGCGTCCACAAGAGCCGCAGGTAGTCCTGCAGCTCGGTCATCGTGCCGACGGTCGAGCGCGACGTACGCACCGGCGCACCGCGATCCACCGCGATGGCCGCGGGCACCGGATCGAGGCTGCCGACCGGCGGACGATCGCGTCGCTCGAGGAACTGACGCGCATAGGCGCTGAAGCTCTCGACGAAGCGTCGCTGCCCTTCGGCGTAGAGCGTATCCAGCGCCAACGAGCTCTTTCCCGCGCCGGACACGCCGGCGACGACGACCAGTTCACCCGGTCGAAGATCGAGATCGATGCCTTTGAGATTGTGCGTACGTGCGTCGCGGAGAGAGGTGCGTTCCATGAACTCGCTTCGCCGAAGGCTACGCCGAGGCCCTGGGCCTCAAGGTGCTGGACGAGA
>CBIHQZ010000517.1:0-5554 GCA_966212315.1 uncultured Myxococcales bacterium | reverse complement strand
GGATGGGGTCGCGATCACGATCACGATCAGGATCAGGATCACGATCAGGAGGGTGGAAGCAGGGCAGCGCTTGACCGCAGAATGACGGGCCCCATATAACGCCGCCGAGGTAATCCGAATGAACGCCTACATTCTCGATGCAGTTCGTACTCCCCGTGGACGTGGCAAGGCCGGCAAGGGCGCGCTCTCCGGGATTCATCCGCAGGAACTCGTGGCGCAGGCGCTCAATCGCCTGGCCGAGAAGTCCAAGATCGATCCGAAGCACGTCGAGGACGTGGTGATGGGGATCGTGTCGCAGTCGGGAGAGCAGGGTTCAAATCTCGCCCGCAACGCGGTGCTCACGGCCGGATGGCCGATCGAAGTGAGCGGCGTGTCGCTCAATCGCTTCTGTGGCTCGGGTCTGCAAGCGGTGAACTTCGGCGCGATGGGCGTGGCCTCGGGCGCGCAGGATCTCGTTGTCGCTGGCGGTGTCGAGAGCATGTCGCGCGTGCCGATGGGCGCGGACGGCGGCGGCGTCGACGGCAACAACGAAGTGCTTCGCAAGCGCTACTTCCAGGTGCCACAGGGGATCTCGGCGGACCTCATCGCGACGATGGAAGGGTTCACGAAGGAAGACGTCGATCGCTTCGCGCTCACCTCGCAGCAGAAGGCCGGCGTCGCGATTCGCGAGGGGTACTTCGCCAAGAGCTTGTTCGCCGTGAAGGATCCGGTGACCGGCGCGGTGGTGCTCGAGCGCGACGAGTTCCCGCGTCCCGACACGACCATCGAAGGTCTTGCGAAGCTCGAACCGTCGTTCGTCGGCATGGGCGCTGCGCAAGTGGGACCGAATGGCGAGACGCTCGATCAGCTCGCACTCAGCGCGTACCCGAGCGTGAAGGAGATTCGCCACGTGCACAGCGCGGGGAACTCGTCGGGCATCGTCGATGGCGCGGCGGCAGTGCTGCTCGCGAGCGAAGATTACGTGAAGCGCACTGGCGCCAAGCCGCGCGCGCGCATCCGCGCGATGGCGACCGTGGGCGCCGAGCCGATCATCATGCTCACCGCGCCGACGCCCGCATCGGAGCGTGCGCTCGCGAAGGCGGGGATGAAGGCGAAGGACATCGATCTCTGGGAGATCAACGAAGCGTTCGCCGCGGTCGTGCTGCAGACGGTGCGCAAGCTCGAGATCGACATGGCGAAGGTGAACGTGAACGGCGGTTCGATCGCACTCGGACATCCGCTCGGCGCGACCGGCGCGATGCTGCTCGGAACCGCGGTGGACGAACTCGAGCGGCGCAACCTGTCGACCGCGCTGATCACCCTGTGCATCGGCGGCGGGCAGGGCATCGCGACGATCATCGAGCGCGTGTAGCCGCCGCTACGTGTGTGCTCGGGGAGAGTTCACTGGAAGACGGACCGTCCTGTGCACTGTCTCCCTCCGCGTGATTGAGGAGTAGATCCGTGAGGTACCCCAAAGGTCACCGCGAAGAGACCTACGCGCGCATCGTCGACGAGGCGGCGCGCGCGTTCCGACTCCAGGGAATCGACAGGGTCTCCATCGGCGATCTCATGTCGCGTCTCGGGCTCACCCATGGAGGCTTCTACGCGCACTTCGAAAGCAAGGACGTGCTCGTCGCGAATGCCTGTCAGCGCGCGGCGCAGCAGGGGATGGCGCTGCTCTACGAGGGCACCGAAGGTCTCTCGCGCGCCGACGCGTTCGATCTCGTGATCAAGCGGTATCTCAGTCGCACCCATCGCGACCATCCCGAGCAGGGCTGCGCGGTCGCCGCGGTGGGAAGCGATGTGCGGCGCGCCTCGCCGACGGTGCAGTCGATGTTCGGGCGAGTCATCCAGTCGATGCTCGATCGCGTACGCGCCGTGCTGCCCGAGGGAAGCGATGGCGAAGACGATGCGATCGGGATGCTGGCGCTGCTCGTGGGCGGCATCGTGCTGTCGCGCGCGGTCGGTGATCCGGCGATGAGTGAACGCGTGCTGCGAGCAGCGCGGCGGTTCGCGCGTGGCGCAGCGGCATCGCGTTGATGGGCGCGGTCATGGAGTTGCCGTTGCGCACGATGCCGTATCACCGGCGCGGCAAGCCTCCGCGAACAACGCCGCCGCCCGCGTAGCGTCGGCCTCCGTGCCGCGCCCTTCGCGGTACATCACCGCCAGATTGCGGCACCCGATCGCGAAGCCTGCACGGCACGATCGCTCGTACAGCGCGAGCGCCCGCGCAAGGTCCACTGCCACGCCGAGACCGCGCTCGTGAACCATCGCGAGTCCCGCGCACGCAGCTGCCTGCTGGCCATCGCACGCGCGTGTGAGCAGTGCAGCGGCCCGCGCGTGATCCGCCACGACGCCATTGCCGGTGAGGTACATCGCGCCTGCGACACCACATCCCTCGGCGTTGCCGGCTGTGCACGCTCGCTCGGCATTGCTCGACGCAGAACCGTATCGGGCTGCATCGGCGCGCCCTGCGACAACGAGTTGCGCGACGCGCACGCACCCGCTGGCGTCGCCCGTCTCGCAGCCGCGATGCGCCCACTGCGCCGCGCTGTCGTCGTTGCGCTCGACCCCGCGCCCTTCCGCGTAGCAAAGACCGAGAAGCGTGCACGCCATGCCGATCTCGCCTTCGCACGCGCGGCCGAGGAGCGCCGCGGCGCGGGCATCGTCGCGGGGCACTCCTTCGCCGCGGAAGTACACCACCGCCAGCAGTCCGCACATCGACGGCAGGTGCGCATCGCATCCGCGCTGCAGGTACGCGGCGCAGGCGACGCTCGGTTGCGCCGCGCAGAGACGGGCGGTGACTTCGACGACGGCGCGGTCCGAATCGTCGCCGAACGCGCTGCCGAACGCGCGGCGCAGTTCGTCCTGCGTGGGCGAGTCGTGGGACGGCGCCGCACTCGAAGCGGTGGCCAGTTCGCTCGACGGTTGCTCGTCACGACGGCTCGCGCAGGCGGCGATGAGGGCGGGGATCAATGTGGTGATGGTGACGATGCCGAACGCGCAGCGACGCATGCTCGACATCGTGGCCGCGCGAAGCGATTTGATCGAGTCGGACCGCCTCGGGGTCGGTGGCCACTCTGCATCACGAGGGAATGCTACGTAGCGCCCGCGCATAGCTCGCCGGGCGATGCGCAACCGGCAGTGCGATGACGCCCAACGCGGCGAGGACGCGCATCATGGCGTAGGTGGGATCGAACTCGAAGCGACGCACTGCGAAGTTCGCCGCGCTCGGATGGCGATGATGATTGTTCTGCATCAACTCGCCCATCGTGAGGAAGTCGACCGGCACGGTGTTGCGCGAGCGATCGTGGCTGTTGATCGCGAAGTTCCGATAGCCGTACTTGTGCCCGCACCAATTCACGATCGTGCCGTGCAGCGGTCCCATCACGAAGTGGAGCGGGAGCAGGATCAACCACCAGAGGCTCGGCTCGAATGCGAGATAGAACGCGGTAAATCCCGCGGCGAATGCGATACGGCTCACGAGGCTGCTGCCGAGCCGGTCGAGCGCGGGCCATTCGGGATAGCCGCCTTCGAAGCGCGCTTCGGGCGTGACGCGACGATAGAAGATGTCGTCGTAGCGGCGCTTCGAATCGAGCAGCAGCGCGACCGGGTTGCGCGCGAAGTGCGGCGAGTGCGGGTCGCGCGCGGTGTCGCCGAACGCGTGATGCTCGCGATGCATTACCGCGTAGGCGCGCGGCGCGAGAAACGAAGTTCCCTGCGCTGCGTACGTGGCGAGATAGAAGAAGCGCTCCCACCCCTTGCTCATCGCGAACATGCGATGCGACGCATAGCGATGGAGGAAGAACGTCTGACAGAAGATCGACGAGAGCCAATGGACGACGAACAGCGCGACGATCGGATACATGGCGCGACCTCGTTCGAGACGCGCGGATGAGGGTGTGGTGGACGAAGCGGCGGCGGCTCGCCACGTGAACATCGAGTCACCGTGCGCAGAACGGGTCACTTCCAGGCCACCGTTGCGTCACGGATCTCGGCGGTGGTCGATCGCGAGTTCGGTAACGCGCGATGTCGGAGCAAATGCTGCGCTCGGCTGCGATGCGCAGCGCGGTCAGAACATCACGCCAGTGACGCCGATGCCGCCGCCACCGCCCGGCAGGACGATCGGGTACGGAGCCACCATCGCGGCCGGCGGAGTCCGTGCGGGGTCGTGACGATGGTGCGGGTACCACATGAGCGAAGGCGCGAGCCCACCGATGAGCCCGCCGAGCAATCCGCCTGCGAGAATGTCGGTCGCGTTGTGCGCGTCGGCGACGATGCGAAGGACACCGACTGCGACGCTCGAGGCCAGCGCGCTCGCGCACGTCGCGCCGTCCCATGGCCCGCCGTAGAGATGCAGGTGGAGATGCTGCGTGCAGATCAGCGCGGCCGAGGCCGTGGCTGTCGCCATGTGGCCTCCCGGAAACGATCGGCCCGCTTCTGCGTACGACGCGCAGTTCTGACCACCGTGTTCGATGCATTCCGCGACGTCGGGGCGCCCGCGCCCGATCGCATCGCGGATCGCAATGTCGATCGCTGTCGCGCTCGCGATCACGATGGTGTCCTGCCAGAGCAGTTGCCACGCGAGCCACGATCCGCCGCGAGCCCATGCGACCGGGACATCGACCGCGATCGGGTAGGCCATCAACGCGACCATGAACACCCAACTCGCGATACTCGCCGAGTGTCGTCCCGTGCTCGTCGGATCGCGGAGCGCGTCGCGCACGGCGCGGTCGAAGAGAATCGGTCCCACGCGTTGGACCTGGGGTGGAATCGGTTCGAGGAGCGTGGCCTCCAGCACCACCGCGGTGACGCTCACCCCCGCGTTCACGTAGTCCCAGGCGCTGAGCGGACGAAACCCGCGGTTCCAGAAGCGCTGTGCGCGCGCGGGGACCGGCGGCGGAACGTGCGTCGTCGAGACAGACCCTGCTGGATGCGCGGGCCGGTCGGCGAGCGCGCGCGCTGGACGAGCGAGAACACCCAGGAGCACTGACAGCATCGCGGACCGCCACGCGCACGCCCATGGCGTCACGAATGTGCGGACGTGGTGCGAACGACGGCGCATGCCTCCGTGATGCAGTCCGGCGGCGTCGCGATGCCAGTCGTCGTGACGTCGGTGCGACGGCGTGATGCGCACCGCTGCGTCGGGTCCGCCCCATGAGAGACGGGGGCGCGGGCGACAGCGCGGCGAGGCTTTCACCCGCAACGCTGCCGAGCGACACTGCCGCCCGCATGTCCACGAACCACCACCGCACCTGTCACTTCTGCGATGCCATGTGCGGAATGATCGTCACGGTCGACGACGGCAGGGTCACCGCTGTTCGCGGCGAT
Organism: uncultured Myxococcales bacterium; assembly: GCA_966212315.1. Taxonomy (GTDB): domain Bacteria; phylum Myxococcota_A; class Polyangia; order Polyangiales; genus CBIHQZ01. The sequence goes on along the minus strand of CBIHQZ010000517.1, from coordinate 244 downwards.
CCCGACGATGTCTTCTCGCGCGGGCACATCTGCCCGAAGGGCCCGGCAATTCGCGACCTGCACGACGATCCCGATCGTCTCCGTCAACCGATGCGACGGATGGCCGACGGAACATTCGCGCCGATCGGATGGGACGAGGCACTCGACGAAGCGGCCGAACGGCTCGCTGCGATCATCCACCGCGACGGGACGAACGCAGTCGGCGGCTACGGCGGCAATCCGATGGCACACAGCCACGGTGGCG
>CBIHQZ010000516.1:0-5556 GCA_966212315.1 uncultured Myxococcales bacterium | reverse complement strand
CGCTCGCGGACGGATGCTTCGCGATCGATCGCCCTGCGTCGAACGACTACGCGATCGTCGTGCACAGCAGCGGTCATCTCGACACGCAACTCGCGGCGAGCGAGGGCGCGGGCAGCGGCGAAAGCGACGACACGATCACGCTCGATCAACCGCCCGCGGCACCGAGCGAGGCGATGATCGAAGACCGTCTCGCGGCACTCGGCAACGCACAGACGCAACGCGACAGCGCCGACGATCTCGACCTTCGCCCCGAGGTGCGCGAGTACCTTCGCACGCTCCGCCCGTCGTTCGACCATCGCGACTTCGGACTCGAGCCGGCGGTGCCGTTCGACACGTGCAGCGGTCTCGGGAGCCCGCCAGCGACGATTCGCATCTGGCGCCGCTACGGCACGTCGTCGACGTCGAGCTGCAGCGGACGCGTCGATGTGATTCCGCTCGAGCGCTACATCAAAGGCGTTCTACCGCACGAATGGATTGCATCGTGGAACGCCGCATCGCTGCGCGCGGGAGCGCTCGCGATTCGCACGTACTCGTGGCGATGGATTCGCGCGGGCGGGAAGTACAGCTGCGCCGACCTCGACGACACCACCGCCTCGCAGCGCTACACCGACTCGACGCTCACCGTGACCAACACCGCGGTCGACGCGACACGCGGGCAAGCCATCGTTCGCAGCGGCACCCTCGTCTCGGGGGAATACAGCGCGGAGAACGCGAATCCCACCGCCGACGGCATCGGCGACCCGCTCTGCGCCGGGCACGCACGCTTCGGTCACGGCCGCGGCATGTGCCAGTGGGGATCGCAACGATGGGCGCTCGCGGGGCGGACGCATCAATGGATCGCCGCGCATTACTTCCCGGGCTCGACGATCTACTCGAACCCCGATCGCGACAACGACGGTGTGCCCGACTGCCGCGACAATTGCCCCACGCGCGCGAATGCGAACCAGGCGGACGCCGATCGCGATGGCGACGGTGACGTGTGCGACAACTGCGTGCGCGCGGCGAACGGCACGCAGGCCGACCGCGACGGCGATCACGTGGGCGATGCTTGCGACAACTGCGTCGCCGCTTCGAACGGCACGCAGACCGATGCGGATCACGATGGACGCGGCGATGCGTGCGACAACTGTTCGGCCGCTGCGAATGCGAATCAGGCCGACCTGGATCACGACGGCCGCGGCGATGCATGCGACACCGACGACGACGGCGACATGGTGGCCGACACGACCGACAACTGCCCGCGCGTGGCGAACATGTCGCAGCTCGACACCAATCATGACGGCATGGGCGACGCGTGCGATGGCGACGACGACGGCGATGGCCGCATCGACACCATGGACAATTGCCCGCGCGCGCCGAATGCCACCCAAGCGGATCGCGATTCCGACGGTACGGGCGACGCGTGCGACGACGGCGACATGGACATGGTGGTCGATGCCGACGACAACTGCGTGACCACCGCGAACACCGATCAAGCCGATCTCGACGGCGACATGCTCGGTGATGCGTGTGACACCGATCGCGATGGCGACGGGGCGCTCGACGCCGGCGACAACTGCGCGTCCGCCGCGAATCCTGATCAAGCCGATCAGGACATGGATGCAATCGGTGACGCATGCGACGACGACCGCGACGGTGACGGCGTGCCGAACACGGACGACAACTGCGCCGAGGTGACGAACGTCGATCAGGACGACACCGATGGCGACGGGATCGGTGACGAATGCGATCCGATGCCGGGCATCGCCGATGGCGGCGTGGATCCGGGCGATCCCGACCACGACGCCGGGACGATGGGCGATTACGACGGCTCACCCGAACGCGCGATGGTACGGGGCGGATGCAGTGTGGCGAGTGCCGGCCGCGAGGCCGAGAGTGCACTGCCGCGTGAGGCGCTGGTCGCCATGGTGGCGATGACGCTCGCGGTGGTCACGCGTCGGCGGTCGCGCGCGGAGCGTGTCGCGACGACACCGAGCGCATAGCGGATCGACAGCGCGCGCGATTCCGCCGTAGGGTCCGCGCGCCATGAGCCATCGATTCGTTCGCGCGGGTTTGTTCGTCTTCGCAGCCGTGAGTGTTGCGCACTGTTCTCGTCGCGCGTCGTCGCCCACGGCGGATCGCAGCGATGGCGTGATTCCGAGCGTGCACGCGACACATCTCGATGCGAATGCCATTCATGTCGACGGACGGCTCGACGAACCCGCATGGCAACGCGCGGGGCAGGCGGGCGCTTTCGTGTCGCCCGGCGACGGACGTCCATCGAGCAGGTCCGACGTGAACGCGACGGCGCGCATCGCATGGGACGACGCGAATCTGTATCTCGGCATCGTCGTCGACGAGCGCAATCCATCGTCGCCGTTCGGGCGCAACGACATCGACCCGCATCTCTGGGAACGCGCGTCGGCCGTGGAAGTGATGCTCCAACCGGGGGATCTCGGCGACAATCGCGACTACTACGAGTTGCAGGTCGACGTGAACGGCGCGGTCTGGGACACGCACTTCGACGACTACAATCGTCCCATCACGATGGCGCCCGATGGGCAGCGCTTCGGGCATCAAGCGTGGATCGCGGACGTGCAGCGCGCGGTGAGCATCGACCGGAGTGCGGGGCACTACACGCTCGAGATCGCGTGGCCGTGGGCGTCGATCGTGAACGCGCGGGTCGCCGTGCCGCCGCACGCGGGCGACACCTGGCGCGTGAACTTCTACAGCTTCCGCGACGGACAGCGCGATGCGATGGCGTGGTCACCACTGCTCGGGCAGGGGAACTTTCATCGGTCATCGCGTTTCGGGCGCGTGGTGTTCTGAAACGCGCTGGTAGGTCGGTCGCCGGATCGATCAACCCACTGCGGCCCTTCGACACCGATGTTCTCGCGCCTCGAACATCTTGCTCAGGACGAACGGATTGATGGGATCTTTCCCGCGCAGAGCACCGCGATCGACGGCAGCGCGACGAGGTTGAAGAACTTCGAGATCGCGATTCCACCGAGCACCGCGATCGCCAGCGGCTTCTGCATCTCGGCACCGGCGCCGATGCCGAGCGCGAGGGGGAGCACGCCGAACATCGTCGCAGTCGTCGTCAGCATGATCGGACGGATGCGTCGCTCGCCTGCGCGTGCGAGTGCTTCGGCGTAGCCCATTCCGTCCGCCGCGAACTCCTCCGCGACCTCGAGCAGGAGAATCCCCGACTTCACTTCGAGTCCGACGAGAAGCACGCATCCCATCAGCGACGACGCGTTGAGCGGGGTGTGCGTGATCCACAACGTCACGAGCGCGCCCGCGATCGCGAATGGCGTCGTCAGCAAGACCGCGATCGCCGGACGCACGCGGCGGAACTGCGCGATCAACACCAACAGCACCAACACGATTCCGAATGCCAGCACCATCCCGAGATTCTCGAACGTCGCGCGTTGCGATTCGCTCTGCCCGCCGATCTCCATGCGGTAGCCGGGCGGCAGGCGCATACCGGCGAGTCGCGCGCGCACGTCGGCGACGACGCTGCCGAGATCGCGATGCTCACGATCGGCCGTGACGATCACTACCGGCTGGAGCCCTTCGTGGTCGAGCACACTCGGTGCGGGCTGCGTGGTCGCGCGAGCGATCGAACGCATCGAGACGGTGTCGCGATCGCCCACCAGCACGGGGAGATCGAGCACCGCATTCGGATCGAAACGCACCGCGTCCGGATAGCGTACGCGAATGCCGACCAGGCGATCGCCACGCCGCATCACGCCTGCCGACACGCCCGCGAGCGATGCGTGCAGTTCGTCCGCGACGTCTTGTGGCGTCCGGCCCGCGCGCGCAGCCGCGTCGCGATCGGTGCGGAACACCAGCGTGGGCGTTTCGGCCTCGACCCCGCCGTACAGGTCCACCAGTCCGCGCACCGGTTCGAGTCGCGACATCACATCTCGCGATATCGCCGCGAGCTGTTCGTATCGATCGCCGAAGATCTTGATCTCGATCGGACGCGGCGCGCCCGACAGGTCGTTGAGCACGTCCTGCAGCACTTGGACGAACTCGGTGCGCGCTTCGGGGACCTCGTGGTCGATGCGCGCGCGAAGGTCCGCGATGACATCCTCGGCGCTTCGCGAACGACGATTGCGCGCGACGAGCCGCACCATGATGTCGCCACGATTGATCGCCGTCGCGGCTGCCGGACCGAGTTCCGCGCCGGTGCGCCGGGAGTAGGTCTGCACTTCGCGCGTCGTCGCGAGCACGTGTTCGATGCGTCGCGCGGCCGCGTCGGTTTCGACGAGCGACGATCCGGCGGGGAGGAAGTAGTCGAGCACGAATGCGCCTTCGTCCATCGTGGGAAGGAAGCCCGATTCGACCGCGCGCGCCGCGCCATATCCCGCGGCCGAAACGAGCACGAGCAACACCACGCCGGCCCAGCGTCGATGCGATCCCCAGTTCGCAACGCGACCATAGAGCCGGTCGAGTCGCGATCGTTCTGCGCGGTGTTTCGCCGGCCGGAGCAAGCGCGCGGCGACCGCAGGAATACCGACGAGCGAGATCACCATCGACAGGATCACCGCCGCCGACAGGGTGACCGCGAGGGCAGTGAAGAAGTCGCCGACGATGCCCGAGACGAACGCGAGTGGCACGAATACGATGACTGTGGTGATCGTCGTGCCCACGACGGCGGGCGCCATGTCCTGCGTGCCTTTGGTGGTCGCGTCCTCGGGCGATTCGCCGTGCTCGAGGCGTCGCGCGATCGCTTCGATCACCACGATGGCGTCGTCGATCACGAGTCCGATCGCGACCGCCATTCCGCCGAGCGACATGAGGTTCAGCGATTGATGAAGCAACTTCATCGCAAGGAAAGTGATCGCGAGCGTGATCGGCACCGTGACCGCGGCGAGCAGTCCGGCGCGTGCGTTCTTCAGCGAGGTGCCGAGCACGATGAGACACAGCACGATCCCGAGCACGATGGCGTCGCGCACGCTGGCGATGCTCTCGGTCACGAGATCCGCCTGGTCGTAGACCGGCTCGAGCGTGACGCCTGCCGGCAGCGTTCGCGCGATCTCGCGCGCGGCTGCTTCGACCCCATGCACCACGTCGGGCGTGCTCGCGCCTTCGAGGCGCGACACCGAGATCAACACGGTCTCGCCCCGCGGCCCGCCGACACGCACGGTGCGATCGACTGCGCCTTCGCGCACGGTTGCGATGTCCGACAAGGGCACGGGTAGACCGTTCGGTGTGACGCGAATCGGCACCGATGCGATGTCACCGAGATCGCGCGCCTCCGCCGATGCCAGCACGGTCAACACCTGTCGATCGCGGTCGAGTCGCCCGACTGCCTCGAAGGGAACCTCTGCACGAATGCGGGCCGCGACGTCCGAGGGTCGCGCGCGATGTGCGGCCGCGCGCTCGGGATTCAATTCGACCTCGACCTCGCGCACATCGCCGCCGAGCACACGCACCTGCCCGACGCCCGACACGCGAGCGAGTGCGGGGCGCACGACGAACTCTCCGAGGTCGTGCAGCGCACGTGCGTCGATCGATCCGGCGAGGTTGAAGGTCACGACGGGGAATGCGGTCGGCGTGAGTCGTTCG
>CBIHQZ010000515.1:0-5564 GCA_966212315.1 uncultured Myxococcales bacterium | reverse complement strand
CGCCGATCGGCGCGTTCCACGTGGAGTCGAACGGACCGCCTCCGCGCGGCGCCATTGTCGGCGACTGCGGGGCGTTCATCCCGGGATTCGGATTCGCGTTGTTTCGATCGAATCGTTGCTGCATCGACGGGTCCTGCATGCCGGGTTGCTGCCGAATGCCGGGCGACGAAGACCCCGGCTGCGCCATGCTGGGACTGCGCGCTGGAACATCGATCGACGGCGCACGAGGCTGCGCCCCCATCGAGCCGGGCGTCGCCGGTTGACCCATGGATCCCGCGCTCGGTTGTTGCCACTGCGCCGACGACGACCCGAGCGAGCCCGACTTCACCGCGCTCTTGTCAGGGTCGAGTTGCATCGCTTGCGCATGTGCCATTGCGAGTGGCGCCGCAACCATCGTCATCGACAGAACCATCATCATCGATCGCTTCATGGGAATGCTCCTTCTGTGCGGCTGAAAACTGCCCCTACGTCCACGCGCCGAGGACCGACGAGCGGCACGTGCCGCAACGTTGCCCGTCGTCTCGCACGCGCCGCGCCGACGGAGCGAGCAGGTCACGCGCACCCGTCCGTGCCGCAGAAGGAGCCCGTGTGTTACCGGCGCTATGAGCGTGCAGGAATCCGAACGGAGTCGGTCATCACGTCGGCGGCGATGACGCGGCGCGCGGTCGATCCACGAACAAAAGTCCCGGAAGTCGAAGACCGTCCGTCGTCTCTTCCGTACCATCCCCGCTTGCCATGATTCGCAACCCCATCACGACGTTGTTCACCGTGCTCGTCATCGCTGCCGCCGTCGCTGCGGGCACCGCGTGCTCGCAAGGCCACGGATTCCCCGATACCGGCAACACGCAAGGAGACGGCGGCGACATCGTGGCCGATCACGACGGCAGCGCTGCGTGCGGAACCTGCCTCGGTGCGATGTACACGCCGTGCAACGCCGACGGAACACCGGGGACCTCGGTGATGTGCCCGGCCGCGTGTGTCGCGGGCGTCGGCTGCACGCCATGCGTCCCCGGCGGCACCGTGTGCACCGGTAACGACGTGTTCCGCTGCGGCCCCGATGGCCAGCCCACCAGCGAGATGACGCAATCGTGCGACGTCGCCGGCGGCATGCAGTGCCACAACGGCGCGTGCATGTCCGCGTGTCAGGTCGCGCTCGGTCAGCCATCGAATGTGGGATGTGAGTTCTGGGCGGTCGACCTCGATCAACAAGACGGTCTCAGCGACCCGGCGAGCGCGCCGTGGGGCGTGGCACTTTCGAATGTCGGTCAGTCGCCCGCGCACGTGACCATCGAGATCAACGACGCGCCCGTCGGCCAGCCGCCGCACACGATGATCGTGCAAGAGGTGACGGTCGATCCGGGCAGCCTTCGTCCGGTGATCCTGCCGACCCGCGAACTCGATTGCGGCACGCGCCCGAACGACTACGCGTCGCCGGGGACGTGCCTGTCGTCGAATGCGTTTCGGATCACTTCGTCCGCGCCGATCATCGTCTACCAGTACAACGTCTTCGCGAACGCGTACTCGAACGACGCGTCGTTGCTTCTTCCCTCGAGTTCGCTCGGACGCGTGTATCGCGCCGTCGGATGGCCCGCAGGTCATCCGGTACCGGTGTTCGGTATCATCGACAGGTCGTACGTCACGGTCGTCGGCACGCGGCCGAACACGCAGGTCACGGTGCGACCGACGTGGCGCATTCGCGGCCACGCACCGATCGCCGCGACGATGGCGGGTGGTTCGATCGTCGTCACGCTCGGTCCGTTCGACGTGCTCAATCTCGAAACCGACGACGGCACATTCTCGGACGATCAGCACACGCTCGCCGACCTGAGTGGAACGTCCATCGTGTCGACCGAACCGGTGTCGGTGTTCTCGGGCGTCGAAACGACGAGCGCTCCGGCTGGCGTGCTCACGGTGCCGACGCCGCCGGGGTGGACAGACAGCGACACGTGTTGCCTCGATCATCTCGAGGACCAGATGTTCCCGATCGAATCGATCGGCACACGCTACGTGATCCCGCGAAGCCCGGTGCGCTCGACGTCGGGCTTCCGCGAACCCGATATCCTTCGCTTCGTCGGTGCCGCCGAACCCGCGCTCGTGACGACCACCCTCCCCGCGCCGTTCGATTCGTTCATGTTGCAACCGGGCGAGGTCCGCACGACCTGGACGCAGGACAACGTGGTGGTCACGTCCGACAAACCCGTCATCGTCGGTCAGATCCTGGTGAGCAGTGGCTACGTCGACGGCCCGGCGATCGGCGATCCCTCGCTCACGGTGTTCCCGCCGGTGGATCAGTACCGCTCGGACTACATCGTCCTGATGCCCGCGGGCTGGACGCAGAGCTGGGGTGTGTTCGTCGCCGAGCAGGGCGCATCGGTCACCGTCGATGGCAGCGCGCCGACCGGATGCATCACCGAACCGGCGGGCGAGATCGCGGGCGTCCGGTACGAGTCACGACGTTGCCCGCTGGCGGAAGGCGCACACCGACTCGGCGGCGACCGTGCGTTCGGCGTCGTCGTCTATGGCTACGGCTCGGCGGGTTCGTACGCCTTCGTGGGCGGCGCGGACGTTCGCCGCATCTACGACCCGCCCGGCTGAGTAGACTCTCGCAATGCTGGTCGGTCACTACGCGGGTGCGTTCGTCGCGCGCGGGCTCGAAAAACGTCTTCCGCTCGCCGCCGCTTTCGTCGCCGTCCAGTTCGTCGATGTCTGGTGGGATCTCTTCATCATGACGGGCGTCGAACACGCGCGCCTCGTGCCGGGGCTCCCGTCGAACCCGCTCGATCTGTACTTCATGCCGTACACGCACAGCCTCGTCGCAACGTTCGCATGGGCAGCGCTCGTGTTCGCTGCGATCAAGCTCACGCGCGCCTTCGGTGGTTCGACGCGCGTCGCACTCGCGGCCGCTGGCGCCGTCGCGTCGCATTGGTTTCTCGACCTTCTCGTTCATCGCCACGACCTTCCGCTCGCGGGCGACAGCTCGCCGAAGCTGGGTCTCGGACTCTGGAACACGCCGATCGTCGCGCTCACCCTGGAGTTGTTCGTCCTCGTCATCGCCGCGGCGTTCTACGTGCAGCGCACGAAGTCGAACGTGCGATGGGTGGGCGGGTTCGTCGCACTGCTCTGCCTGGTTCAGATCGGCACCACGTACGGGCCGCTTCCCCCGACGATTCCCGCGATGGGCGCGTCGCTCCTCGCGGCATACGTGGCGTTCTCGTGGGGCGCACACGTGGTGCAGAAACGATCTTCGACTTCCTGACGTCGTAGACATGCACGCCGTCTCGCAGCGCACGGAGTAGCGATGGCAGAGGACTCGGAATCACAACACGTCGATGCGCTGAGAACGGCGACCGACGACGCGGAGCAGCGAGTCACCACGGAGGGATTCGATCGTCACGCGCTCGCCGTCGTGGCGGATCACCTGCGCGCCTGCCTCGAAGTTGTTCTCGAGCGTCACGCGGACGCGTTGCGATCCGACACCGCGCTCCAGGCGCTCGTCGTGCGAGCGCGGTCCGTTCACACGCGTGTGAGATCGGTGACGCGCGCCGAACCTGCGTCGAGCGCCAACGCCGGCCGCAGCCCCTTGTCGCCCGAACAGTCGCGCGCCGTGATCGATCGCCACAGGCTCCGGCGATGTCGCGAGTGCGATGGCGACGTGCTCCTCGTGCGCGACGACGTCGTTCTCGGCGCCTACGGCGAATCGCTTCGCGTAGTGGTCGTGGCATGCGGTCGATGCGGCGATGTTCGTTTGCGCATGCTCGACGGAGAGGCGTTGGCACGTGCCCTCGTCGACGGCACCTGGCAGGTCGTCACGATGCCCGGTAGCGGGCCGTTTCGCTCCGGGTGAACCGTCACGCCCGAGCCTCACGGCCCTGCTGCGCGGTCATCGAATTGCAGCGCACCAACGACACGGTCGTGCGTGCGCAACGAGCACGCGAGTCCGCGCGATTCATTTCCATTCACCAGGCGGTTTCACCATGACGCTCTCGCTTCGAAGCATCACCACCACATGCACAGCGCTTCTCGGCGCGGCCCTGATCACAACGATGGCCGGCACCGCACTGGCACACGACGAACACCACGAGCACGGTCGCGACCACGAGAACCACGAGCGCGCCGAACATCACCGATACGATCGTGACAACGGCGGCTACTACGGTCGCGGCTACCACGAGCGCGACGAAGGCTATCGATGGGGACGAGGCGGCGGCCCCGGCTCATGGCGCGAGGGCCACGAGTATCGCGGCTACGGGGGTCAGCCGGGCTACGTTCAGCCGGGCTACGGGAGGCACTACGACCGTGGCTACGGATACGACCGCGGGCCGGGATTCGGCGTTCCGGGAATCGGGATCCCGGGCATCAGCGTGCAGCTCGGTCACTGATCGAGCAGCTCATCGGGTCCGACACCGAGTACTCACGTCCTGCATGCGCGACGCATTCACAGTTGCCGCAGCAGCGACCAATGGACGTGCATGTCCATCTTGCGCACCGACGCAGCGTCTTCGTACCCGCCCGCCGCCAGCGCGGGAACGAAGCCGTAACACTCGCGCGGGCCCAGAGGTCCATGCGCCGCGCGCGCGAACGCCACGAGATCGCGACGGAGGAATTGCTCGACCGTGATCGGGTCGCACAGCGTCTCGTCGAAGAAAGCCGGCACGTCGCGCTCGAACACGCCGACTTCGCGGAAGTGCACATCGATTACGCTGATGTCCTCGAACTCACCGGGGCGCGCGCCGGTCAAGCCGAGCGCGCGGGCTTCTTCGCGCAGGTCGCGGTGATAGAAGATCTCGCCGAACGCGGTCCGCGCGATGGGCATGCGCGTCGGCTTCGGGTCGGGAAGCCAGATGGTCAGCGCATCCGCGATCGAAGCGGGTTCCACCACGTGGAGCATTCCGCCGCCGAACGAGCCCCAACCGACCTCGGTCCAGAACGCGACGAGTGTCGCGGATGCGTGCGATCGATACGGTTCGATCATCGCCTCCGAACACGGAACGAGCGGGCCGTCGGGCGGATGCGTGTCGAGAAATCGAGCGAAGCGTGACGACATGGCGGCGGCGCATGATGCGGCACCGAGGTGCGATGCTCTCGAGGATTCGCGCGTGCCGCCCCCGATCGCCGCATCGACGTTCACTCGTACGGCCGCAGCACGAACGGGTACGACACCCTGACGACTCCTCCGCCCGCGGGCGAAGGAAACACCCAGCGCCGCGCAGCCCGCGCGAGGCACGTCTCCACCGAAGCGTTCGCGAGCGTGCTCTGCACAACGCCGGACGTTACGACGGCGCCGCTCGGAGAGAGATCGAACTGAACCGTCACGCGACCCTCCATGTCGGGGTACTGCGTGAGCGCTGCCTCGTAGCAGTACTGAACCTCCGGGAGATGGCGGCGGACGACGCGTCGCACCGTCTCGATCGAGAGCCCTCCCCGCACGACCGGGACGCCCGTTCGAATGATCGGCCCGTGGCCGGCACCCGTGGAAGTCGCCCAGCTCCCACCGTGTCCTGCACTGTGACGCCCGATCGTGCCGATGTTCCCGAGCCCGATCGTCCCCTCGCCCGAACCGCCGC
>CBIHQZ010000514.1:0-5588 GCA_966212315.1 uncultured Myxococcales bacterium | reverse complement strand
TCCCGGCGAGAAGAACACGCGCGGTCCGATCGGCTTGAGCACCGGCTCCTGCGCGTTGCCCCACACGATGGCCGTCGCGTTCGCCACGTCGTCTTCGTCGAGCACGCCCTTGTCGAACACCATCAGCACCACGCGATCGTCGAACATCTCGATCGCGCGCGAAGGCGGCGGCGGGAGCGCGGCGATGTCGCTCAACCGCTGCAGCTTCAGATCGCGGTCGAGCAACTCTTCGATCGCTTCGGCTGGGCCACCGGTCGCAAGCGCGGCCGCTTCGCCGAGAAAGTCGTCTTCGGTCGGCGTCGCACCGAGCCGCTCGGGCCACCCCTTGGCGGCCTTGTCGAGTGCGTCGTCGGCGCCGAGATAGATCACGCGCGACACGTCGAGATCGAACAAGAGCTTCTCGGCCAGCGCCCGCAATCCCGCGACATCACCCCGGCACGGACCGATGAATCCGAGACGCATCGTGAGCGAGTGTACGCAATCCGTTCGAGCCGTCCCAGCCCGAAGGTCGCGTGTGACGACGACCCGCGCGCGCGCTGGCAACCCTGGCCGCGGCCGTATGCGCCGGGCCATACTCGCGCCGCGCAAGCGCGATGACGGACCGGTCCGCGTCGTCGAAGCAGCAAAAGGAGTCGAACGTGGCGACGAAACGATCGGTCATGGTGCTCGCAGCAGGTCAGGGCACGCGGATGAAGAGCTCGATGCCGAAGGTGCTGCATCGCGTGGCGGGCGTGCCGATGGTGGTGTTCCCGATCGAGAACGCGTTCGCTGCAGGCGCGGACGAAGTGATCGTCGTCGTGGGTCACGCGCGCGAGCAGGTGGAAGCCGCGGTGAGTCAGCGCTTCGGTTCGCGGGTGAAGTTCGCGGTGCAGACCGAGCAACGCGGTACCGCCGACGCGGTTCGCGCCGGTCTCGCGCACATCGCCGACGATGCGACCGACGTCGTGATCACGTACGGCGATTGCCCGTGCGTCCCGGTCGAAGCAGTGGCCGCGTTGATCCGCGCGAAAGACTCGACCGGCAAGCTCTGCTCGCTGCTCACCAGCGAACTCGCCGACCCGACCGGCTACGGCCGCATCCTTCGCGACGACAAGGGCGCGGTGCGAGCGATTCGCGAACACAAGGACTGCACCCCCGAAGAGCGGGCGATTCGCACGGTGAATCCCGGTCTCTACTGCGTCGATCGAGTGTTCCTCGCCGACGCGCTCGCCAACATTCGCAGCAGCAACGCGCAGGGCGAGTTCTATCTCACCGACCTCATCGAGATCGCGCACCAGCGCGGCGGCGTCGCCGAAGTCGATTGGGAAGCATCGGTGCTGCGCGGCGTGAACGATCGCGCCGAACTCGCCGAACTCGAAGTGATGCTTCGCAAGACGCTCGCCGATCGTCACCGTCGCAACGGCGTGACCATCGATTCGACCGCGCTCATCGATCGCGACGTCGAAATCGGCAGCGATGCGACCATCGGTCCGAACGTGTGCTTGCGTGGCGGATCACGCATCGGATCCGGCGCGCTGGTCGACGCAGGCTCGGTGATCGAAGCGAGCACCATCGGACCGGGCAGTCACGTGAAGCCCTATTCGATCGTGGTGAGCAGCGCGGTCGGCGCCAACACGCAGATCGGTCCGTTCGCGCATCTGCGACCGGAGAGCGTGGTGGAAGACGAGGCCCACGTCGGGAACTTCGTCGAATTGAAGAAGACCCGTCTCGGTCGCGGCGCGAAGGCGAATCACCTCGCGTACCTCGGCGACGGCGAGGTCGGACCGCGCGCGAACATCGGCGCGGGAACCATCTTCTGCAACTACGACGGCTTCCAGAAGCACAAGACCACGATCGGCGAGGGCGCGTTCATCGGATCGAACAGCTCGCTCGTTGCGCCGGTGACCATCGCAGACGGCGCGTACGTGGGCTCGGGCTCGGTCGTCACGCAGAACGTCCCCGCCGGTGCGCTGGCAGTCGGCCGCGCGAAGCAGGTGAACAAAGAAGGGTACGTCGAGAAGATCCGCGCCCTGAAGGCGAAGAAGAAGTAGCGATCAGCCGGAGATCTTGCGCACGGCGCCACTGCTCGGAACACGAAGGGTGGTGGCGCTGCGGCGAGTGCCGGTCTGCGCACGCGGCCGGCTTTGCGCGATCAGATGCACCGCGGTGCTCTGACCTTCCATGCGCGTCGTGGCCGAACCGACGTTGGTGTTCGGGAGGATCAACGCAGCGGCACGCACGGTGGCGGTGAGCACCGGGCTCAATGTCACCAGCACCGCGGCCGTGATCTGCGAGGCATTCGCGCCGAGCCACTGAATGATTCGCGCGGGGATGCCCGGCTCGAACCCTTCGATGGTCTCCATGTCGATGACGACGGCGCGGATCGACGGGTCGAGCGCGATTGCCGCGTCGAACCGCCGGAGCAGGTCACTCGCCACGTTGAACGTGACGAACCCGCGGACCGCGACGGTGTGTACCTGTGCGGGTCCTTGCACATCAGCGGTGCCCGATCGGACACCCGATAGAATTCTCACGTCCCCCATCGCTCGATTCCCCCATCTGACCGTTCGAGTGAACGCCCCACACCCTGAAGTCCCAATCGGGACCATGCAAGCATTCAATGTCGCGGTCCCTGCGCGCGGATCCCTTCCGGACCCGCCGACGCGCCGACGAATCGCGTAAATACAATCGGAAGTCGATGGGATTCCGCGAGGGCGTCGCCCTCGCCCCCCGCGGTCAGTAAGGCAACGCGACACTGACGTACGTCCGTGGATCAGACCACCGTCTGGCGCTCCGCCCCGAAATCGCCACGCGGACACAATGCCCGAATTGCGCGCGCGTCGATGCGAGCGGGCACGCTGTGCGGCGGGACGCGCATCGCGGAATCGAAGTCGGCCTGCTGCGACTGCCAGATGAGCCATCCCGCCACGATCAACCCGATCACGACGACGACCGCGAAGAAGATCTTCCAGAACGAGTAAGGCGCCTCGCCCACGACTTCGCCGGTCTGCCCGTTCACGAGGAAGCGATACGGCTTCTGCTGGTAGCGATACGCCGCGACGTACACGGGAAGCAGTACGTGTTTGAACGTCTCCCGCGAGTACTGGTTCGATACGGACAGCCCGCGATGCGTGTCGCCACCGACGTCGCCGGCGCAGCGTGACTGTTGCGATGATTCCACCGACGACTGCGCGCGCGTCCATGCGTTCGGCAGATCGACCGCGTACGACTCGGCCCGCCAACCCGCGAGATACGACGGCGCGTACGCCACGAGTGCCCCGGTGTTGAACGTGGCGAGCTTGCCCGCGAGCTTTTCGGGGAGACCCCGCGAGCCGCACACGAGCACGTCGTCGTAGTGATCGTTGCGCCACCCGTACGCGGACTCCCATCGCGTGCGCTGCACTTGCCGCGTGCGCGTGACGGTCTCGCCGTTCTCGGTCGTCGTGTACTCCTCGGTCTCGTAATAGTGCCAGCCGCGCTCGGCACTCCACTCGGACTGCACCTGACAGTCGAACGTCCAGTACGGCACGTACACGCCGTGGATCTGTTCGAGTTCAGCCATGTGCTTCAAGTTGCTCGGACGGAACCAGAGCCCCTTGAGCCATTCCTTGAAGCTCGCGGTCGCACGCTCGCGCGGGACTTGAAACGGCACGAGCGATTCGGGGCGAATGAGATTCGCATCGGTCGCGATCGTCATCACCATCGTCGACGCGCAGTACGTGCAGGCGGTGGTGCGATCGTTCGGCCCGAGGTTCACCGTGGCGCCGCACTCTTTGCATTGCACCGATTGAACGGGCGCCGCGAGTCCGCGCGGTGCGAGTGCGATGCCCTGCGCGAGCGGAATCTCGCGCGGACCGGCCCCCACTTCGCTCACGGGTGCTGCCACCGTCGCCGCTTGCGTGTGATTGCAGTAACCGCACTTCAACGCGCCTGCCGCTGCGTCGAATGCCATCGCTGCCCCGCAATTCGGGCACTTGAATTGCTGCCCGCTCCCCTCCGCTGCCTGCGCCGTCATCGACTCCGTCTCGTTTCGTTTTCGGTTCGCGCCGCCCGAAGTACGGACGAACGATCTACGCGCCGGTGATTGCGTCGCGGAGGGGTCTGATTATCTTTGCGCGCGCCGTGTGGTGCAACGGTCAGAGGAATCGGTAGGATTGCAGCACAACGGTATGGCGCGTCGTCACGTGACGGCACGCGGGAGGCGACAGATGGGTCTTCTCGACTTCGTGAAGAGCGGCGTGCGCGAAATGATGATCGCGCGGCCCGAAGACAACGGTGATCTGATCTTCAAGCATCCGGATCGCACGATCCCGATGTTCGCGCAGTGCACCGTGCGCGCGGACGAATGGGGCTGTTTCGCGAAGGCAGGCCGGCCGGCCGGAACGCTCGACGCCGGACGTCACACGCTCGCCGCCAACAACATCCCGTTCCTGTCGAACCTCGTCGACTCGTTCACCGGCGGCAACGTGCTGCTGTGCGAACTCTTCTTCGTGAAGCGCACGCCGTTCCCGATGAAGTTCGGCGGCTCGCTCGGCAACATGATCGACCCGATGACGCAGATTCGTCTGCGCGGGCGCTGCCACGGCGAGCTTCTTCTCCGCGTCGAGAACCCCGAGCGGCTGATCTACGGCTACTTCGGGATGCGGAAGTTCCAGGAGCACCCGGACATCTTCAACTGGCTCACCGACACGTTCTTCATGACCGTGAAGACGACGCTCGGAAAGCTGGCGCGCGAGCAGAAGCGCACGCTCGTCGACATCATGGATCTCACGAACGAACTGGGGAACATGTTCGTCGCGGCATGCCAGGACCTCAACGAGGTCGGCGTGCGCGTGGTGAAGGTCACCAAGCTCGAGATCGACGTGCCGGAAGAGGACTTGAAGCGCTTCGACGAGATGCGCCAGAAGGTCGCCGAACAGATGGTCGGTCTGCAGGTCGACGAGATCGCGATCCAGCGCGCGGCGCTGCAGGCACAAGCCGACGTGGCGCGGGCGCAGGTCGGCGTGCAGAAGGCGGCATTCGACGCGCAGGCCAATCAGTACAAGCTCGATCAGCAGTTCCAGCAGGACTCGAAGTACGTGCAGAACCTGGCGGGCAACTACCAGAACTACGCGGCGGGTCAGGCAATGATGGGCGCGGGTCAGGGCATGGCGAAGGGCGGCGAAGGCGCGGCCGGGGCCGGTGCGATGGCGCAGATGGGCGTCGGCATGGGCGTCGCGGCGATGTACGCGCAGGGCGCGGCGGGTGTCGGTTCGCCGCAGTTCAATCCGGGCGCGGCGGCTGCGGCCGGTGCTGCGGCGGGCGCTGCGGGTGCTGCGCGGGTCACGTGTCCGGGGTGCAACGCGAGTGTCGCGCCTGGGAAGTTCTGCGCGGAGTGCGGCACCGCGCTCGCGGCCGCAGGCCCGAAGAAGTGCGCCGGCTGTAATGCCGAACTCGCACCGGGGGCCAAGTTCTGCCCCGAGTGCGGCGCTAAGACCGTGTAGGCGCGCGCTTCGCCGCGCCTCTTCCCGCTTCTCCCCACCCCCCCCCCGACGGACGGCGAGCATCCGCTCCGGCCCGTAAACGTAAACGTAAACGACGCGAGCCATTCCCCCCTCGAACGCACTTCG
>CBIHQZ010000513.1:0-5598 GCA_966212315.1 uncultured Myxococcales bacterium | reverse complement strand
ATCGAATTCGATGTGTACCGTCGCATTGTATTGGACGTTATGCATCGAAGTCGATGTGTACCGTCGTATCGTATCGGACGGTGTCGATCGAAGTCGATGTGTCCCGTCGAATTGCATCGGACGGTACACATCGAATTCGATCTGTGCTGTCCGACCACATCGACGGCACGGATCGAATTCGATGTGTGTTGTCGGATGGAAGCGGACGTGATCGACGCGCCCGATTCGACGCGGGCGGTCGGATGGGCGAGGCGGATCGATGGCGAGGCGCGGCAGCCGGTCGAGTGGGGTTGTGGCGCTGCTTCGTGGCCATCTGTCGATATCCACGGTGAGCGTTGAACGGCCTATTCACGCCCTCGGCGGATCCGATGTGAAACACGATCGCGCTCGCCGTGAGTACCGCGCACCCGAGCACCGCCGGCCTGGTGAGTGCGATTGACCACGGCGCGAGCCTCATCTAGCAACGCCCGATGCGCCGCATACGACTCGCCGCCCTGATGACGCCAGTGCTCGCGCTCGCATCCGCGTGCTCGAGCAACCACGCCCCCGACGTCATCGACGCGGGCTCGATGCGCGACGCGACCCTCGCGATGGACACGATCGACTCGACGACTGTCATCGACGCGGCGGACGCATTCGACGCGACGCTCGCGACGGACATCGTCGACGCCGTCGACACCGCCAGCGCCGACGCCGACGCGGGCACCGCGCCGATCGACTGGTGCTCCCGCCCCGGCGCGATTCGCTTCACGGCCAGCGGAACGACCACAGTCCCGGGCGGCGGGCCGACACCCGACCTCTCGTTCCTGCACCTTCCGGCGGGCTTTTGCGCGCATCACTTCGGCGTCGTCGGCAATGCGCGACAGCTCCGACTCGCGCCGAGCGGCGAGATCTTCGTGGCCTCACCGACCGCGCTCACCACCGGCGGCGGCCAGGGCGGGCAGGCCGCGATCGTCGTTCTGGCCGACGATGACCACGACGGCGTCGCCGATGCACCCGTGACGTATCTCGCGTCGTTGAACTCGACCCAGGGGCTGATGTTCGTCCCCGACTGGTTCTACTACCAGGACGGCACCGCGATCCGTCGTGTGCCGTACGCACCGGGCGATCGTGCGCCGCGCGGCGCGTCCGAGATGGTCGCGAACATCACGTACTACACGTCGAATCATCACTGGCCGAAGACGTTGGACGTCGCCGATGACGGCTCGATCTACGTCGGCAACGGCGGCGACCAGGGAGAGACGTGCGCCACACCGCATGCATTCCACGGCGGGATCCGGCGCTTGGACGGAGCCGCGAACGGCGCACCCGTCGCACAGGGCCTGCGAAATCCGATCGCGGTGCGATGCGCGCACGGACACAACCTCTGCTTCGCGCTCGAGCACGGGAAGGACTACACGGCGTCGTCGGGGGGCCGCGAAAAGCTGGTTCCCATTCGAGCGGGCGACGACTGGGGGTTCCCGTGCTGCGCGACGCGGAACGTCCCGTACGGCGACGTGAGTCCGTCCACGGACTGCTCCGGCGTGGCCGCGGAGACGGTGTCCTTCTACGTCGGCGACACACCGTTCGGGCTCGCGTTCTCGCCCACCACGTGGCCTTCGCCGTGGGCCGATCACATCATGGTCGTGATGCATGGCGCGGCGGGATCGTGGACTGGCGCGCGCATCGTCGCGGTGCAGATGGACGCGAGCACCGGGATGCCGCTGCCGGGCTCCGACACGACGGGTGCAAACGTCGGTTCGGTGAGCGACTTCGCGACGGGGTGGGACGACCATTCGCTCACGCATGGACGCCCCGCTGCGGTCGAGTACTCGAGCGACGGGCGGCTCTTCGTCGCGAATGACAACAACGGGGAGATCTTCTGGATTGCGCCGATTACGCAATGAAGTGAGTCGGGGGACGCGAGGCGTGCGAGTCGCTCGCGAGTCCGCCTCATGATCACTTGATCGAAGGTGACGTACTGCGCCCTACCGGCGTCGTGCGGATCCGCTCACCAACGGAAGGAAGATCGTGTCGACGATCTCTTCGATCACGGCGTTGGGCACCGGCTTGAGCGTCATGAGGAATTCTTGCTGCAGCAGCGCGTACGGAACCGCTGCGATGCGATCGCTCACCCGCGCGGGACGGACTTCGCCTCGCGCGATGGCGCGATCGAGCAGCATCCGCGGGATGTGGGGCCGGCTGGGGAAAAGCGTCTTGCGTAGATCGGCCGGACTCGTGCCGGTCTCCTGGTAGTACCCGCCGAGGTGCACGGTCATCGCCGAGACCAGCGCGAGCCGTGTGCGGTTGGCGATCTTCATCATCGCGATCGTGTCGCCGCGCAGCGAGCCCGTGTCGGCGATCGTCATCTCGTCGGGGCGCGTGATGTGGGCGACGACCGCGCGAACGAGTTCGTGCTTGTCGGCCCATCGTCGGTACAAGACCGCTCGGCTCGTTCCCGCGCGAGCCGCCACCGCGTCCATCGTGAACGCCGCGTAGCCCTCGTCGACGAGTTGCTGCCACGCCGCATCGAGCAACGCGTTGTCCAGCTCGACACCGAGACGCCTCACCATGCGCGTCGACTCCGCGATGCCGGGCTCACGACCGCGCGCAACGCCGTCACCTCGGGGACACCGCGGCGCGACTCACCGAAGCGGGATGCTCTCGAGAAATTCACAGCGTGACGACGACCTTCCCCTGGACGTGGCGACTGGCCTGGAGCGCCACCGCCTCGCGGATTCTCTCGATCGGATACGTCGCCGCGATCGGCACCCGGAGCTTCCCCTCCGCGATCAACGCCGCGACCCGTTCCAGCGTACCGGCAACAGCTTGGAAGCCCGCCACGGTCGTCACGCCCGGCAGTTGACCGGCAATCATCGAAACGCGCGCAGCAGGCACACCGAGATCGAGCGCGAGCCTGGCGGTCTCCGTGCCGAAGAGGTCGATCGCGGCGCTGATCCCATGCGGCGCGAGGCGCTCGACACGTTCGCCGAGACCGTCGCCGTACGTCACCGGCTCGGCGCCGAGACCCCGCAGGTATTCGAACGACTTCTCCGACGCGGTCCCGATGACCCTCGCCCCTGCGATCCGTGCGAGCTGCACGGCGAACGTGCCGACCCCGCCCGCTGCGCCTCCGACCAGCAGCGTTTCGCCGACGCCGGGCTCCATCACGGCGAGCGCCGCGGCGGCAGTCCGTGCAGCGACGTCGAGCGTGGCGGCGGTGATGTCGTCGACGCCGTTCGGCGTGGGATGCAGTTCGTCTGGTGTGACGACCGCATGGTCGGCCACGGCGCGCGCGAGTGCCCCGCCGAAAACCCGGTCGCCCACGGCGAATCCGGCTACTCCGTCGCCGACCTCGTCGACGACGCCAGCGAAGTCGTGGCCGAAGACAGACGGCAACGTGAGCGCGAGGCCGGGTTGCGCGGCGCGAGCGGCTCGGAGTCGTCGTCCCAGATCGTCGTCGGCGATGAACATCCAGTCCATCGGGTTCAGACCCGCCGCCGAGACACGCACGCGGAGCTGCCCCGCGCGCGCGTGAGGCTCCGGAACGTCTCGGACCTCGAGGACCTCGGGACCGCCGAACCTCTCGTTGATGGCAGCTCTCATGGAGTGAACTTACGCTGGGGGGCGCGCGGCAGCAAGATACACATGTGTATCTTGCGGGGGTCTGTGTTGTATCCTCTGCGCGCTACCGAGGCGCCGCGTCGGTGCGCACCCGGGGAGTCGTGCTCGGGCTCAGCGCGCCCGACGCCTCCTCATCGCGTGAGCCGAATCTCGGACTGTGCAGCAGCGCAGTAGTCGACGCTGAAATCGTGGGGCGCGATGAATGGTCTCGGTGTGCAGTCACGTGTCGCGATCGGTTGCATCGTCTCGTCGGCGAATTTGTTCGCGTGCAATCCACCGACCCGTCGCGGCCACTCGACGCAGAAGCCCTCGGCGCCGACCACCGACGAGTGCGCTCCGTCACACCGGCGCCGAACCCGGCATCGACGGGGACCTTTCCGCTCGCTAGACCGACATCATGCCGGCCACGCTCAACGTCGTCTTCGGCCCCTGCGGCGCGGGGAAGACCACCTACGCCCACGACTTCGCCCGCCGGGAGGGCGCCGTCCCCTTCGTCCTCGACGAATGGGGCGCGCGCCTCTTCGGCCCCGACATCCACGGTCCCATCGAGCCCGCGTGGATGGTTGGAGCGCCTCCGCCGCTGCGGGGCGCTGATCTGGTCGACCGCGGTCGCCGTGCTCGCCGCCGGGACCTCGGTGATCCTCGACACGGGCCTGATGCGCCGCGCGGATCGGGAGCGCATCCGCCAGAGCGCCGAGGCCGCGGGCCTGCCGCTGAAGTGGCACTTCGTCGACGCCCCGCGCGAGGTCCGCGGCGCCCGCATCGCCGGCCGCAATACCGCCAAGGGCGAGACCTTCGTGATGGAGGTGTCGCCGGAGATGTTCGAATTCCTCGAGGGCCTGTACGAGGCGCCCACGCCCGCCGAGCTGGAAGGCGCCGTCGTCAGCGCGCGCGAGTAGACCTCCACCCCGCGCCTGGTTCGAGGGCGTGTGTGCGGCCATCATTCGTACGAGCCATTCGAATCGTAACGAGCGCTTCCATGCAGGCGCGTTCTGGCTCCTTCATGGTGACGACCCGTCGCTGCTCATCCCGGCGTTCGGCATGAACTCCGAGCGGTGCGCGTCGGGTGTGCGATGGCATCCACCCGACTGGCACTGGTCGATCGTCGACGAAGCGCACGAGCGCGTCGGGCCTCTGTACGAACCGCTGAAGGTGCTCGACCTCGACCACGTTGCTTACGAAGCGCTGTGGGAGCGGCACATCGACATACTTGCGCGCGTGTCACGGCGCCTGCGACCGCGAGTGCGTTTTCGGAGCGATTCTTCGTCGGAATCATCGACTTCGCCCATGGCGACGAGGGCGTCGAGTCTACGTCGAAGCGTCGACGATCGCTGCGATGGGCATCCTCGGGAGGACGCGGACAGCGAGGCGTGAACGGATCAGTTCGCCGCGACCCTGCGCGCAACTCGTCGTGATCGCGGACCCCAGAAACACCGACGCCGACCGAGGTTTCCCTGGGTCGGCGTTCGGGTTTCGGACTTAGTTGCGGGGGTAGGATTTGAACCTACGACCTTCGGGTTATGAGCCCGACGAGCTACCAGGCTGCTCCACCCCGCGTCAGGTGGGAGGCGTATCTAGCCCTGACCCACCAAGCGGTCAACACGAAAACTCACGGTCGCTTCACGAATGTCGACGAGGCTCTCTCAACGACGATTCTTGCGCTCGGCACCGCCGCGTTTCGGCGTGCTCCATCCGCCATCGCCCTCGTTCGAGTTGGCGCGTTGAGGCGCGCGCCGACGCTCCGGTGATGCGGGCTTCGCGGCCGTGCGCTTCGCGGGCGCGCTGCGCTTGTCATCGGCGTGAGGCGGTCTCGCAGCGCCGTGCTCGCCACTCGTCTTCCACGCCGGCGGCGTCGCGGGGATGCCGGTTTTGTCCTCGCGCATCGATCCACCTCGACGCGCATCGGGACGCGGCGGACGCGCTTCGCTGCGCGGTCCACTCGCGTCGCGCGGACCTTTCGCTCCGCCTCGCGGTGCCGCGCCGCGCGGACCCGCA
>CBIHQZ010000512.1:0-5610 GCA_966212315.1 uncultured Myxococcales bacterium | reverse complement strand
CGATCGATGCCGTACGAACGTCGCAACGACTCGAGCTGCGCGTCGGTCGGTCGCGCGGGCAACAGGTTCTGCAGCGCGATGCGATATCCGCGTTCCTGCGTGACCTTCTCGATGCTCACCGCGCGTCCGGGTTCGAAGAGCGCGCGATCCTCCGCGGAGAGGCGCGCCATCACCTTGTCGTGCTCGGCCTTCGTGATCCCGAACTCCGCGCGCAGCTTCTCGAGCAGCCGCTGTTCGGACTGTTCCACCACGCCGTCGGCCAGCACTTCGTGCACCGCGTCGGCGTACACGGCGAGCACCTTGTCGCGCTCGCGCTCCTTCGACTTCACGAACGCGAACACGTCGCGCGCATCCTTGGGCGGCGCTTCCTCGTAGCTCCACTTCGCGAGGATCTTCTTCACCGAGCGTTCCTGCACGAACGCCTCCTCGTCGCGCTTCCAACGCCGTGCGAGAAAGAGCGTGGCGACGCAGGCGGTGAGAAGCCCCGCGAAGGCCGGGAGTCCGGCGACGTGTCGGTACGTCGGCTGCCCGGCGAACAGGTAGAACGAGATGAACGCCGCGAATGCCGCGAGCGTGAGGGTCAGATGGCGCGCGCGCTGGTCATCGACCGTGTTCCGTCGCACCACGCGTTCGACGCCGGTGAAGAGCGCGACCGAGAGCGCCATGCAGAGCACGAGATGCGCAGGCATCACGATCCAACGCGGGACGTTCGCGAAGAACAATCCGGGCGCGGTGGCGAGGGCGTACTGATGCGGCACGCGCGTCCAGGCCCCCGAGAAGTAGTCCTGGAGGGTGCCGTTCGGCAGCGCGAACGCGGTGTAGAAGCCCCACACGAGGCCGGGAAACGCGAAGTAGGCGCTGCGACGCGCAGGCGATTCGAGTTCCTTCCAGTAGTGATTCTCTTCGTCGATGTCGGGGCAGTGCTTCTTGCACGCCGTACACTTGGTGCATTGCGAATTGCCGTGCGGATAGAGGTTCGCCGGCTCGGTGTAGATCTTCTCGACGATGCCCACGGGGCAGAAGAAGTTGCACCAGGTCTTGCCCGTGTAGATCACGCCGACGACGAACGCGGCGAGCGAGATGCACGCGAGAAAGATTCCGAGCGCGAGCCCGTCGCCGTTGATGAAGAGCAATCGGATCGTGAGCCCGAGCGCGAGCGCACCCAGCGACACGAGGTACGAGTACTTCTCGAGGAACGGCCCGACACGGCGTTGTTTCGCGCGCGGGATGCGAGCACCGAGTCGATTGAATTGCGCGAGCGGACACACCACTCGCCACGAGTGGAATCCGAGCAGGACGATCGCGGCAGGAAGGATCGGGAAGAAGCCGGTCCAGAACGCGCGCGGTCCGTGCGAGGTGAGCGCGACGCCCACCCACACCAAAACGAAGCCGGCGAAGAGAATCGCGCGCAGGATCTTTTGCGTGCGTTCGGACAGCTTCGTGATCACGGAACTCCGAGACGCCGCGCGCGCATGTCGCGCGGCCGAATCAATTCATCGTGGCGATGCGGACGGCGGGCCCGAGACTCACGGTGAGTTCGTTGCGCGGATGCTCGACGATGTCGCCGTCGATCATGTAGCGCATGGTCGGCTCGCGCGAGGTGATGGTCGCCGAGCGAACGAGCGCATCGACCGACTTCCCTTCCGACATACCTTGCGCACGGTGAATGCGCGGAAGGTCGGTGACGAATCCCATCGCGTTGGTGCGAATGCCGAGCAGATGCAACGAGCCGCGCATCTCGTGAGCGCGGTGGAAGGGACGGAACCCGAGACCGATGTCTTCGATGGTTCCCGCCGCGACGCTGAAGAACGGCTGCATCGGCCAGCGCTCGCCCGCGTCGGTGACGACTTCGCAATCGATCGGACGCGTCATGCGACGCACCATCGCGCCCTGGATCATCGTGCTGCCGATGCCGCGCGCGAGGGTCTTCACCGCGGTCCACGGCGACGGTGCACCGGTCGCGTAGTACTCGTGCAGGAAGGCCGGGATGACACCGAGGCCCCACAGAAAGCCGAGCTTGCCTTCGATGTCCATCGTCCACTGCTCGACACACGGCAGAGCCGGCGTCTCGAGGTAGCGCAACACGAGACGGTCGAGCAGACCGTCGGTGCGCCCCTTCGGAAGACCGAGCGAGTTCGCCACGGTGTTCATCGTGCCGCCGCGAAGCAGCGCGACCGTGGGGAGCGGCTCTTTGCCGTACACCTGCGCGAAGCCGGTGATGGTCACGTAGTTCGTGCCGTCGCCGCCCGCGATGCCGAGGACTTCGATCTTCTGCTTGCGAAAGTCCTCCGCGACGCGTGCGAGTTCGTCGAGCGAACGAGGCGCAGCGACGATGCCGTGATCGCCGAGCTTGCGAGCCAGACGCAGGGGAGCGCCGGGATCGCGCTTGTTGCGGCCGGCACGTGGGTTGAAGACGAGTCCTATGCCTGACACAGCGTTCGACCTTACGGGGCGGCCCATCAGACAGTCAACTGTCCGACCGGAACGCGCCCCCGCAGAAGTGGGGTTGTGAACAGCAACGGCCACTCATCGGGAAGGATGAAGCGCTCGCGTGCACGAGGGTGCGTTACGCGTTACACGTCGCGCCGCATGACGAGTGATCGCACGCACTTGCCGGTCGCCGCGGAGCCTCGATCGCTCGACCTCGCACTGCGCGCGCGCACCGCGACGGCGCAGCTGGCGGAGCGCGTGGCGGGCGAAAAGGAAATCGTCTGGCGCTGCACCGCGTGCGCGCATCGATGCGTGATGAACGAGGGTCGCACCGGTTCGTGCGGTGTCCGCTTCGTGCGCGACGGCGAGGTGCGAGTGCCGTGGGGCTACGTCGCGCGCAAGTACGTGCGGCCGGTGGAGACGAACACGATCTATCACGTGCGACCGGGTGCGCGATCGCTCACGTTCGGCATGTTCGGGTGCGATCTGCGCTGCCCGTACTGTCACAACTGGCGCGTGTCGCAGGCGCTGCGCGAAGGGCGCGACGAAGAGCATCCGATCGACGTGAGTGCTCGCGACGTGATCGCCGAAGCGTTGCGCGAACAATGCGAGGTCGTGTGCGCGGCCTACAACGAGCCGATGATCTCGGCCGAGTGGGCGCACGCGATCTTCGCCGAGGCGAAAGCCCACGGACTCGTCACCGCGCTCATCTCCGACGGCAACACCACGCCCGAAGCGCTCGCCTACATGCGCGACGTGACCGACGTGTATCGCGTGGATCTCAAGGGCGCGACGAACGAGCAGTACAAGACGCTCGGCGGACGCATCGCGCCGGTGCTCGAGGCCATCGCGGAAGCGAAGCGGCTCGGCTACTGGGTGGAGGTCGTCACGCTGGTGGTGCCGTCGTTCAACGACGCGCAGAGCGGGCTGCGCGAACTTGCGACGCGTATCGCGGCGATCGACGTGTCGATTCCGTGGCACCTCAATGCGTTCGTGCCGCGCTACAAACTCGAACGCCATCGTGCCGCGCGCGGCTTCGACCTCGCGAGCGCGGCGGGGATCGCGTACGCGAAGGGTTTGCAGCACGTGTACGTGAGCAACGTGCCCGACGAGATGCAGGAACTCGGACACACGCGCTGCCCGGGTTGTCACGCGACGCTGATCGAACGAGTGGACTACCGCACGCGGGTGAATCGTCTGGTGCGCGGCGCGTGCGGTGCGTGCGGGACGAAGATCGCGGGGCTGTGGTCGGATCGCGAAGGCGGTAGCGTGCTGTTCGACGCGCCGATGTTGTCGGACGCGGAGATGCCGTAGCGGGGCGCTGAAGATCGCTCCGCTCTCGACGCGCGCCGCGCATCTTGGAATGCTCGCGCGATGCGCCATGCTTCCGTCCGTCACACACTCGCCGCCACCGCAATGCTCGCGGGTCTCGCCTTCGCGCCGCGCGACGCGAACGCGCACTTCACGCTGCAGGCGCCCGCCTGTTACTCGCAGCAGGACCAGTTCGGCAGCCCGCAGAAGAGCGGTCCGTGCGGGCAAGCAGACCCTGGCGCGGCGATGGTTCCGACGAACACCGCGTATCTCACCGGCGGTTCGATCACGCTCACCATCAACGAGACCATTCCGCACCCCGGCCACTATCGCATCGCCATCGCGAACGACATGGCGTCGCTCCCCGCGGAGCCGCCGGTCACCGCCGGTTCGACGCCGTGCGGTTCGACCGTGATCGATCCGAACCCCACGCTGCCCGTGCTCGCCGATGGCGTGTTCGTCCACACGAGTGCGTTCAGCGGACCGCAGACGATGCAGATCCCACTGCCGGCAGGCTTCACCTGCGATCACTGCGTGCTCCAGGTGCTCGAGTTCATGTCGAACCACGGGCTCAACAATCCGGGCGGCTGCTTCTATCACCACTGCGCGATCGTCACCGTCGCCGACACGCTTCCCGATGCGGGCGCAGCCGATGCGAGCACGAGCGACGCGATGGTCTCGACCGACAGCGGCGCGCGCGACGCGTCGACAGCGTCAGATGCGTCGATGAGCGTCGATGCATCGCAAATGGACTCGAGTGCCGACGGATCCACCACCACGCCGCCCGCGAACGGATGTGGATGCCGTACACCCCGCGGCGATCTGACGAACGCACGATCGATTGCGTCACTCGCGCTCGTCGCGATGGCTGCGATCGCACGTCGACGCCGCCGAGCGGCCTGAAGAAGCGCGCCGCGCAGGCGTCGCATCGACCCGAATTCGCCGCGAAAACCTCTCGAAACGCCGCGGGCTGCGCCGAATTCCCGCCGTTTTCTTGCGCCCGCTCGCGCAACGATGGTAACGGCCTACCGAGGCTCACAAAGGTTCAGGAATGTCCGCGAAACAGCTTCACTGCTTCGTCCGAGGTCGCGTGCAGGGTGTCTTCTTCCGAGCGTCGGTGCAGCGCGAAGCGCGCCGGCTCGGACTCACCGGGTGGGTGAAGAACCTCGCCGATGGCAGCGTGGAATTCGCCGCCGAAGGCGAAGAGCACGAACTGAAAGAACTGCTCGGATGGGCGCAACGCGGGCCGAGTGCCGCGCGTGTCGATCGGGTCGATTCACGATGGCGCAGCTACACCGGCGAGTTCACCGACTTCCGCATCACCGACTGAGTGCGCCCCGCGCGCTCGGTCTCGTCGTCGTGCTCGCGCACGCGTCGGGTGCCTTCGCGCAATCGCCCGCGCCGCCTCGCGCACTCGCCCGCCCTGCACCCGCCGCGGCAACAGCACCGGCAGCCGCTGCGACACAGCCGTCGCACGACGATGACGACGGGACCAGCAGCGAAGGCTCGTCGGCCGCGCTCGAATCGCATTTGATCCGCTTGCGCGCCGAGAGCCTCGAGATTCGCCGCGCCGCGCTGGAACAACTGCTTCAACTCGATGCGAGTGATATTCCCGCGCTGCGTGCGCGCCTGCTCGCGCCGCTCGGCAATTCGCATCTCACCGTGCACGCCGCGATGGTGTCCGCGATTCGTCAGGCCACCGGCGGTCGCGAAGGCGCCGAGGCCGATCTGCTCGAAGCACTGATGAACGCGTCGCCGCGGACGCCCGATACCGTCATCGCTACCGAACGCGTCGTGCTCGCCCGCGCACTCGGACGGATCCCGAGCGCCGATGCCGGCCGCGCGCTCCTCGCGTTCGGCATGGAGCAC
>CBIHQZ010000511.1:0-5619 GCA_966212315.1 uncultured Myxococcales bacterium | reverse complement strand
GTCGAGATCTACGCGCACATCAAGACGAACGAGCGCATCGAGCAGCAGCTCTCCCGCCTCGCCGACGAGACGCGCGTGCCGTTCGAGCCGCGGCGGCGCGCCGATTTCACGGAGCAGCGCAAAGGCTTCGGTGACGTTCTTCATCGGCGCAGCGTTCCTCCCACCGCGTCGAAGTTACCATCGCGCAGTGTTCTGTTCTCCGCGCGTATCGCCGCGACTGCGCGACCTCAGCACCAACTCGCCCGCGGTCGCGCCACCCGCAATCTCACTGCACGAGCATCTCGGCTCCCGACCTTGTATGAATCGATCGTGGGCATCACGTCGAAACTCCTCAGCGCGCCTCCACCATTCGTCGTGCGCGCCGCGGCCGCACTCCGCAAGTCACTCCTGCGCGCCGCCGATGCCGTCGTGCCCGCGCGGGTCGCGGTGCTCCAACGAGTCATCGCGAGCGCCGAGGTGAACATCCTCGCCGAACTCGCACGCCTTCACGTGCCCGATCTCCTCGAGCGCGAATCACTTACCGCAGTGGAAATCGCCGCGCGCACGAGCACGGATCCAGACGCGATGGCGCGCACGCTGCGCGCCGCCGTCTTCGCCGGGTACTTCGAGCGCGGCACCGACGGGCGTTTCGCGAACAACCGCCTGTCGCGCGCGTTGCTCGACACCGACGACAGCACGCGCGCGTTCACGATGTACTTCGGCTCGCGATCGAATCTCCACGCGTGGGCGGATTTCGGCGAAACGCTGCGGACCGGCAAGAATGCGTTCGAGCGCGTTCACGGAATGTCGGTGTGGGCGTGGTTCGATGCGCACCCCGACGAACGCGAGACGTTCGCCCGCGGCATGATGAGCCTGACGCTGATGGAAGCGGCGGGCGTCGCGACGGCGTTTCCGTTCGGCGATGTAAAGAAGCTCTGCGATGTCGGCGGTGGTCGAGGAACCTTGCTCAGCGAGATCGTCCTTCGTCATCCGCATCTGGAAGCGATGCTGCTCGATGCACCCGGTGTGCTCGAATCCGCGCGGCAGTTGCTGAGCGCGCGCGGCGTCGCGGATCGTGTGCGCCTCGTGCCGGGAAGTTTCTTCGAATCGGTGCCGAGCGGCGCCGACACCTATCTCCTCAAGAACATCCTGCACGACTGGGACGACGCGCGTGCGGGCGCGATCCTGGCGAAGTGTCGCGCGGCGATGCAGCCCGGAAACCGCGTGCTCGTGATCGAGCAGATCGTCGAAGCGGACTCCGAAGAGCACGGCACGATGGTCGACATGCAGATGATGATCGCGTGCTCGGAAGGCCGTGAACGCGGCCGCGCGGACTTCGAGCGATTGCTGACCGCGAACGGCTTCCGGCTCGGTCGAGTGTTCGTCACGACGACGATGACCGGGATCGTCGAGGGGATCGCGGTCTGAGTCCGAGAGCGGCGCTCGCTATCGCGCAGCGGTACGCGCGCCCTGCAGGCTCGACCGGATCGAAGCGAGGGTCCGATTCAACCACGCGGTCTCGTCGTCACTCGCTGCGAGATAGCGGCAGGCTGCGTCGACCTCGCTTGATTTGAACGCGTCGATCTCGAGCCCGTACCAGCGGAACGCCGTGATGACGCCGCGTGCGACCATGCTGTCGGATACGACCGCAGTACGCAGTTTCTTCGAAGGAACGGACTCACCGAGCTGCTTGCGTTGCAACGCATCGGGGCCGGCACTTCCGGCGACGACGACGAGCCGCACCTTGCCGTGAATGGCGACGCGGTCCTTCAAGTAGTCGACGTACGTCTTCCACTCGTCCCGATCGGGCGCGCGGTCGCCGACGACGAAAAGAACCAGCGATCCCTGACCGTCGAAGCCCAGCGTCGTGCCGATCATCCGTGTCCTCGCGTCGCTTGGTAACCCAACCCCGGCAGTCTACGTCGACGCGCGCAGGCACGGTGCAAGAGAGTTTCGAGTCACTCGACGGCCGCACGGTCGGTCACTGCGCACGCTCCGAGCGTCCCGTGGCGGGTCACATCCGCTCGTGCGCGATGGCCGTTCAGGAAACTACTGTCTCCGCGAAGTCGCTTTCACGTCTTCCAGCCGATCGACCAGCGCGCGATCGCGTTCGGTCACGAAGTTGATCACCAGGCCGGCCCGTCCCGCACGCGCGGTGCGTCCCACGCGATGGAGGTAGTTCTCCATCTGTTCCGGCAGGTGATAGTTGATGACGCGCTCCACGTGATCGACGTCGAGTCCGCGCGCCGCGAGGTCCGTCGAGACGAGGATGCGAATCGTGCCGGCGCGAAACGCTTTCAAATTGGCGCGACGTGCGGCCTTGTCCATCTCGCCGCGATACACGACGCACTGGCGACCGGACTGCTCGATCTCGGCCGCGACCTTGTCGCACTGCGCGCGCGTGTTGGTGAAGATCATCGTGCCGCCCGCAACGTTCTCGCGCAGCACGCGCTCGAGAAGGGCGAAGCGCTTGCCGTCGACCACGGTGCGATTCTGCGTGGTGAGTGTCGCGACGGTGCGATGGCTGCCGTCGCTGCGAACGACTTCGGCATCCGCGAAAAGTTTCTCGACCAGCTTCTCCACGGTCGGCGAGAGCGTCGCCGTGAAGAGCGCCATCTGTCGGTCCGCCGGGCACGCTTTCACGATGCGCTCCGCATCCGGAAGAAAGCCCGGATCGAGCATCTGATCGACTTCGTCGAAGACCAGGACGCGGACGTCGCCGAGGTTCAACAAACCTTGCTCGAGCAGCTTGATCAGTCGGCCCGGTGTCGCGACAAGGATCTCGAACGGGCCTTTGATGTCGCGCTTCGCGATCTCCATCGTCGTCCCGCCGAGCACGCCTCGCACGCGCAGTCGCGTGGTGTGGGTGAACGGCTTGAACACGCGCAGCACCTGCTCGCCGAGTTCGCGGGCAGGCACCACGACGACGGCCCGCGGCTGTCCGGCCGCCGTAATCTGCTTGCCGCTGTTCTCCAGCGTCTTGAGCATGTGCAGCAGCGGAAGCACGTACGCGAGCGTCTTGCCGCTCCCCGTCTCGGCAACGCCGACGATCGAACGACCCGCAAGAAACGCCGGGACCGCACGAAGCTGGATCTCGGTCGGGGTCTTGAATTCGTTGGCGGAGAGATAGGTCTGCAGCGAGGGGAGAAGGCCGAATTCGGCGAATGAAGGCACGAGGCGCTCCGTGGTTCGAACGGTGAAGAGGGAGCGTGGTATCCGCACCGCGCCCGATGCGCCAGCAGGACGTTGGCGAATGTGGACGGAAGCGCGGGCGGGCGCGGCGGCGGGTGGTGCCGACTCGTCCGCGCGAGCGTCGTCGAAGCCGCGCGCTATCGTGGCGCCGTGTCCGACAGCCTTCCTCCGTTCGAGTCGACGCAGGTGACGCGTCTGCGGTTCTCCCCAGTGCTGTGGCTGGCACCGCTGATCGGCGGGTTTTGGCCTTTGGTACTCAAGCCACTGTTGCGATGGATCGCGCCGTGGTTCGACCGCGGCACTCGGCCCTTCGTCGCGCTCGGCTTCCTCGCTGCGTGGTTCGTTTTCCTCGGGGTCGCGATCGCTCGCGGCGCGCGCAGTGTGAGCAAGCGTCGCGAGGAACTCGGTGCGTTGCGCGTCGACGGCGAGGGTGTGCGCTGGAACGGCGCGCTGATCCGTCGCCGCAAAGCAATCGCCACCGGCGTTGTGCTCCCGCGACTGGCGTCACAGTCCGAAGCATCACGAGCCCGGGTGCGACTGAGTCCGCCGTTCGGACTCATCACCGAGTTCGGCGTCGCGGACGAACACGAGGGGCGCGCCGTGCTCCGCGCGCTCGGGCTCGACGCGTCGCAGACCGCCGTCCGCTTCTTCTTCAACTCCCGATTCGCGCCTCGGACCTACCGTGCGAACATGATCGTCGGCGCATTCGTGGGTGTAGGCGTCGTCGCCACCATGGTCGTCGCGCACGTCGTGCCCCACTTCCGCCCTTTCGCGATCGCCCTCGCGGTGCCGGTCTTCGCCGCCGCAGTTGCGATCTCGATACCCACCCGAGCCCTCGTCGGCACCGACGGGATTCTCGTGCGGCAACTCGGTACGACGCGTTACATCGCGTACCGCGCCATCGATCGACTCGAAATGATCGACGCGGGTGTGATCGTCATCGAACGCAACGGCGCCGCGACGCGCCTCGAGCGAACGGTGGCAGGCAAGGTCGGACGCGAGTTGATGCGCGCGGAGCGCGATGCGTTCGTCACGCGGGTCGAGCAGGCACGCGCAGCGTCGTCGACGCCCTCGACTCGTGTCGACCCTGCGGCAGTCGCGCGTCGCGAGCAGAGTGCGGCCGAGTGGATCGCATCGTTGCGCGCACTCGTTCATGCCGAGGGTGGAATGCGCACCGCGCCGATCGTGCGCGATCAGCTCTTCGATCTGGTCGGCGATGCGCGACTCGATGCCGCTTCGCGTGCGGGCGCCGCAGCAGCCATCGGTCTCGCGAGCGTTGCGACGGAACGCGAACGACTGCGAGTGATGGCCGCGACGACCGCGCAGCCGAAGTTGCGAGTGGTGATCGAAGCAGCTGCCAACGGTGACGAAGAGGCCCTGCGCGATGCGCTCGATTTTCTTCGTCCTGATCGTCCTGATCGCGACGCGCGACCTGATCGCACGTCTCAGCGACTGCCATAGTGCGCCGTCTGCATCGTGTACGAATTGAGACCGCACACCGCGTACACATAGCGGCCGTTGCCGAACATCGAACGCAGCAACGCGTCACCGGGACCGTCGTCGAGATGCAACGTCGCCCCTTCGACGAGCTGCCCGTTCGCGCGAATCTCGATGTCGACGTTCGAACCCCACACGCGGTCATCGATGAACGACCGCGGCGGAAGCACGAGCGCATGTCCGTCGACGATCACCTCCACCGGCGCGTTGGTGGTGTTGTCGATCGATACGACCGACCCCGCGAAGTACCCCGAGAGACCAGTGACGAGGAGGATCGCCAGCGTCACGCCGGCGAAGCGCAACACGTAGCGCCTCTGCTCCGCGGGCGTGCGCATCGGGACCGCGCCGGGCGCTGCGCCGCCATTCTTCTGGAACACGAGGATCAGCAAGATCAGCAGCATGAACCCGCCGATGATCACGCCCGCGATCTGCGGCCCGAGGAGGAACGAGAGCCCCGTCACGCCGGACTCGACGCGCGTCGTGCGCTGCGCCCGTCCGACCCACGTGCGCGTCGCGCCACCGCCACGCGTGCTCACGCTGGATGGCAGCGAGTCGCCCATGTCGACAGCGGTGCGGTAGTGATGAAATCGTGGCGTCGTCGGATTCGGCGCAATCCCCGGTGCGATCAACGCACACCCCTCGGGATGCTCGAGTTCCGCGTCCTGTGGTTCGACGACGTGACATGCCGAGAGAGCGGCCGCGAGGGTGAGTCCAGCAAAGATGTTTCGGGTGCGCACGACCGATGTTCATACACCGGCGCGTCGAGCCCTCACAGCGTTCGGAGCGCTGACAAACGCGTGTGGCGCCGCGCGCGCGTTCGTCGCCGTCCACTGGGAGCACACACCTTGCGGTACCATCCGCGCGCCGCGACGCCTTGGATTACGCGGCGAAGGAGTCCCCTGCCCCGATGGCGCGACGTTCACTCGCAGACCGACTGAAGCGACTCGAAGA
>CBIHQZ010000510.1:0-5623 GCA_966212315.1 uncultured Myxococcales bacterium | reverse complement strand
ACGCTTCTTCGCTGAGCAACTCGATCTTCGAACCGACATCGGTCGAGCGCTCGACCCACGTCGCGTAGACACCACGCAGATCGTCCCAGCGCTCACGCTCTTGGTAGAAAACCTTCAGCTGTTCGAATGCATGCTGATCGAGGTCGCCCGCTTCGACGACCATCTTGTGGAACGGCTCGGCCGCTTCCGGTCGGCGGAGTCGGTCGTCGTAGGCATTCGCTGCACGACGCGCCAGGTCGATCTTGACGGCGGCATCGAGGTCCGGACGATTCGCGATCTTCGCGAACGTGTCGGCCAGTTCCTCGTTCCAGCTACCCTGCGCCGCGACCGTCTCGAACTCTTCGGCGAGTTCACGGTCGTCCGGATGATCGAGAAGCACGCCGCGCAGAAGCTCGAACGCCGAGCGCGGGTCAGCGAGCGAGTCGCTGTAGACACGCGAGAGTCGGAGTGTGAGCGCCTTGCGCTGCGCCGAATCGGTGGTCGCATCGAGCAGGATCTGCAGCACCCACGCGAGCTTTCGCGCCTCGCCGATTGCTTCGAATTCCGGCTCGAGAAGCCCCGCGGCGGTAACGCGATATTTCTCGTGGCGAAGCAACGCCTCGAGCGACGCGAGGGTCCCGGGATGATGTGGTACGAGCGACAGGACCTCTCGCCACGCGACGATGGCCGCGTCGACATTGCCGAGTCGCTCGGACTGCAGTTCACCGAGCTTGAACGCGAGTTCCGCACGAACGGATCCCGTGGCTTCGTCGCGACGCTGCGCGATGAGCGTGCCGAGTTCCTCCCATCGACCACCGGCTTCGGCGAGCCGCGAGAGCGCGGCCAGCGCCTCGGGGTCGTGCGCATCGAGTGCGAGCACGTCGCGATACCGCTTCGCAGCGGCATCGGTGTCGCGAAGATTGCGCTCTTCGATTTCGGCGACCTCGAACAGCATCGAACGCCGTGCTGAATCGTCGGCGATCGCGAGGCGGTGGTCAAAGAGCGCGCGAAGATCGGTCCAGCGCTCGGCACGGCGCAGCAGTCGGTCGAGCGTCTCGATGATCTCGGGATTCGACGCGTCGCGCTTCAACGCGCCCTGGTAGCGATCGATCGCCGCATCGACGGCGCCGAGACGATCCGCCTCGATGGCCGCGGTCTTGTCGCGCAAACGAGCCTGTTCGGCGGGGCTCTCGGCGGACTTCGCACGCGCGTCGAGCGTGTCGACGAACTCCCGCCATGCATTCGCGTCCGAGGCTGCACGTTCGAGAGTCGCCTCGAGCTTGCGGTCCTCGGGCCGGAGTCGGTATGCACGCAACGCCCATCGGAACGCCGCCTGCCGGTCGGCAAGGCGCGACGCGTTCAACTCGCGAAGCTTTTCGATGTACGAGAGCGACTCGTCGACGTCGCCTTCGGGAACCGCTGCCAGCAGCACCTCATAGAGTTGTGCCAGCCGTGGCCACTTCTCGTCGGACAGGTAGATCGGCACCAATGCCTGCGCGGCCCGCAGATTCTTCGGATCGGCGGTGAGCACGCGCTCGTAGCTGCGGAACGCGCGAGCCGGGGAATTCAGCTGATTCTCGTACACGCTCGCGGCGCGGAACGAGAGCGCGATGCGGGTCGCCGGATCCTCGGACCGATCCGCAGCGCCGCCGAGAACTTCGACGAGTCCTTCGTAGTCGTTCGCTTCGGAGTACAGCGTTTCGAGCGCGTCCCAGTCGCCAGCGGTCGAATACGACTCGCGCAGCACTCGCAGGGCCTTCGGATGGCCCGGTCGCGCGGCGAGAACACGCCGCCATGCATCGATGCTCTTCGTGTTGTCGTTCAGCCGCTCGCCGTAGACCGTGCCGAGCTTCATCAGCACGTTCACACGCGCTTCGACATCGGACGTCTCGGCGGCGCGCTTCTCGAGCACGTCGGCCAGTCCGGCGTAGTCGCGTTCGCGTTCGGTGAGTTTCTCGAGCGCATCGAGCGCGCCCGGCGTACTCGGGTCGAGCGCGAGTGCTTCGCGCCACACCGCGATCGCGTCGCTCGGCGAATTGAGCTTTTCCGCCCCGAGTTTCGCCATTTCGACGAGCGCATCGCGCTTCGCCTGGCCCGACAGCGTCTCGCTTTCCTTGCGCAGAACGTCGAACAGCGGACGCCACGCGCGCCGCTTGCCGTACAGGTCCTTCAGCTCCGCGAGTGCTTCCGAGTTCGACGGATCGACCTGGAGAATCTGCTCGAGCGGTTTCGTCGCGTTGTTGACGTTGTTGAAACGCTCCACCCAGATCTTCGCGATGCGGCGCAGCAACTCGATCTTCGTCGCCGGCTCACGCGTGTGCTCCGCCTGCTGCTCGAGCACCTTGATGAGATCGGTGTGGCGTCCGAGCTTTTCGTAGCTCTTGCCGAGATTCACCAGCGCGTCGAGATCGTCCGGCGCCAGCGCAAGAATCGCGTTGTACGTCTGCACGACCATCGGCTCGAGGGCCATCTTGTCGGCGTAGATCCGCACCATGTCGCGCAGGATCTCGAGCTTCCGTTCTCGGTTCGCGGGATCGCCGCCCGGCTTCGTACCGCCGAGCGCCTCGAGTTCCTGACGAAGCAGTTCGACGAGATTGTTCCAACGTCCCGCCTGCGCGTAGAGCCGATGAAGCGCATCGCGCGCTTGCCCGTTGCCGGCATCGAGTCGCGCAACGCCCTTCCACGCTTCGATCGCGCGGTCCGTCTGACCAGACTCTTCGGCCTGTCGCGCGAGATCGATCGCGATGGCGACGCGACCGACTGCCGGACGAGCCCCGGCTGCAGGAGGCGCCATGCTCGGCGTCGCTGCGGGCGGCGCCATGCTCGGCGTCGGCGCGGGCGGCGGAACGCTCGGGGCTGCCGCGGGCGGTGGTGTGCTCGGCGCGGAGGGCGTGGGCACAGTCGCAGCAGGCTCGGCGGCCACGGGCGCGGGCGCCTCGGTCTCGTCGATGATCTCTTCTTCGGACTCGCCCGTCTCGAACTCGACGTCGTCGGGCTCGGTCTTGCGAAGGTCCGTCGGCGCCCACTGCGGGTGTTCGCCGAAGAAGTTCTGCGGGAGCGGATGCTCGGGTTGCAACTCCGCGACGCGGCGGAAATACGGCACCGCGCTCGCAGCGTCGTTCCGCATGCGCCAGTGCGTCATCGCCACTTGCACGAGCAACCCGATGTCCTGCTCATGACCGGCAAGACGCAGCTGGTCTTCGTACAACTTCACGAGATCGTCGGTGCGGTTCTGCTCGCTCAACAAGATCACGAGGAAGCGGTTCGCATCGTGATTCGCCGGGTCGAACTTGAGAATCTGGCGATAGATCCGCTCGGCCGATGCGAAGTCCTTGCGACGCCCTGCGTGCACGCGCGCCGCGCGTAGCCAGAGAGAGATCTTGGTGCCGATGTCGATGACTGCGACCGCGCCGCGCTCGAGATGCGAGGCGAGATCGTCCCAGTTCTTCCCGCGACGACGGAGGATCCGCTCGTACAGCTGGATCGCGCGGACGTTCGACGGATCGACCGAGAGCGCTTCCGAGAAGAGGGTGTCGACGTCCTTGTCGCGGCCCTTCGATTTGTACTGAAGGATCACTGCCGCGGCACTCGCGAGGTGCGAAGCGATCTGCGACGGATCGGGCGTTTCGAGCGCGTGCTTCTTGTACGCCTCGACCAGTTCCTTCCACTTCTCCTTCTTGCGCGCGATGCGTTCGGCGGCCTCGGCAGCCTCGGGATCCTGCGCCTTCACGCCTTCGAGCGCGGAGAGCGCGCTCTTGTCGTCGAGCAATTCCTCTTCGAGCAAGCGTGCGCGCTCGCGAACGAGCCCGACCTTGCGCGCCGGATCGCGGTCCGATGCGAGCGCTTCGATGTCGAGCATCCGCGCCGCCGCTTCCGCTTCGCCACGCTCGAGATAACGACGCCGGGCCTGTTCGAACACGGCGAGCGAGTCGCTCCCGAGATTCGCCAGCTCACCACCGACCGCGCGCTCTTCCAGCTGCGTCCAAGCGCTTTCGTTCTCCGGATCTTCTTGAAGCGCACCGAGAATCTTCCGCACCGCGTCTACGCTCATCGCTCGATACCCCGTGATCCTGTGAACCGCGCATGATCCGACCAAGCGCAGATCCGAGACCGACCGGAACGAACCCGCAAGCACCGGAGAAGAAAGGGGGGGTTCGCGAAGGCGTTTTCGAGACCGCGACGAGGCTCAGCGCGGAAAAAACCTATCCCACGCAATCAACGAGGGACAAGCGCCAAATCTCTCGTGCTCACCGCAGAGTTCGTCGCGAGCGCCATCGCATTCGCGGCCATGTTTTCCGAGCGTTTCGCGAACGCCACGGAACGCGGTCGAAGCACCGGTGGGGGCCTGCTGTTTTCTTGACGGTGCGACCGTGGCGCTGATACGGGGCGATTTCGTTGCAGGGATCGTCCGCGCGACCGCGAGTTCCTACTCGACGGTATCGAGGACGAAGCGGAACAAGGAAGCGTGTCGGCATCGACGCACTTCCGCGTCCCGGCTCCCACGTCGATCGCGGCGTGGTGGTTCTGCGGGGCGCGCGATTCGCGGGTGTTCCGGGAAAAGCGCGCAGGGCGGGCGGTCACCGCGAGGTGGCATGCGCCGTGCGGATGGAAGGGTTGCCAGGAGGACAGCGATGACCCGAATCGGCGTGTTGCTCGGAGGACTTTCTGCAGAGCGAGACATCTCGCTCAAGACCGGTGAAGCGATCGTCGAAGCGCTGCGTTCGCGCGGCCACGACGTGGTGCCGATCTACGTGGACCGCGACATCGACCGCGTGCTGCGCGCGACGCCCATCGACGTGGCGTTCATCGCACTGCACGGCAAGTACGGCGAGGACGGCTGCGTCCAGGGGCTGCTCGAGATGATGGGGATCCCGTACACGGGGTCGAGCGTGCTCGCGAGCGCACTCGCGATGGACAAGCTCAAGGCGAAGGAGATGTTCCGTCTCCACAACGTTCCCACCGCGCCGTACTACGAAGTATCGGGCGCGATCACGAACGCCGAACTCGAAGAACGCCACGGCTCGTTCGGCTTCCCGGTAATGGTGAAGCCGCGCCGCGAAGGCAGCTCGTTCGGCATCTCGCGCGCGAACAGCTTCGAGGAATTGCGCGTCGCGGTCGAACTCGCGCGCAAGCACGACGACAGCGTGATCGTCGAACGATTCGTGAAGGGCAAAGAAGTCCAGGTCGGGATCCTGAACGGCCGCGTGCTCGGTGCGATCGAGATCGTGCCGAAGCGTTCGTTCTTCGACTATCAGGCGAAGTACACGAAGGGGATGAGCGAGTACTACTTCCCCGCGCGCCTCGCGCCGACTCGCTACCAGGGCATTCTCCGCCTCGCCGAACGCGCGCACCTCGCGCTCGGATGCACCGGCGCCACGCGCGTCGACATGATCGTCACCGAGGGCGAGAACGAGTACGTGCTCGAGGTAAACACGATGCCGGGCATGACCCCGACCTCGCTCCTGCCGAAGATCGCTTCGGGATGCGGCATCGACTTCGCGACGCTGTGCGAAGACATCTTGAAGACCGCGAAGCTTTCGTACGGCGTTTCGAAGCGCGATTCGAAGCGCGCCGCGGCGATCGCCCGCGCGTGATCCCCTCACGCGGAGAACAAATCACAGGAAGTCGGACGCGCCGGGGGTCT